>JANNYX010000168.1:0-10836 GCA_031410295.1 Rhodoferax sp. | reverse complement strand
TCGACGTTGAGGTAAGGGTCGAGCTTGATGAGGGTGACTTTGAGGCCTCGCGATTCCAGAATCGCAGCGAGGGAGGCTGAGGCGATTCCCTTGCCAAGGGAAGACACCACACCGCCGGTGACGAAGACAAATTTGGTCATGTCAGAGGAAGCTGTCAAGGCTCCGTGGGTGGGAAATTGTGATTATAACGAAGGGGTGCTGTGCTGGAGTGACAAAATGACTTCGCTTGGCTTTGATGACGCGACCAAGCCGCATGACGAAGACCGCAGTCGGCTGCGATGTCCTGAGATCATTTCGTCATTACACTGCCCACCATGAACGACTTGACCGGCAAACACATCGTCCTGGGCCTGAGCGGCGGCATTGCCTGCTACAAGGCGGCCGAGCTGTGCCGCGCGCTGATCAAGGAGGGCGCGACGGTGCAGGTGGTGATGACCGAAGCGGCAGAACAATTCATCACGCCCGTGACCATGCAGGCGCTGTCTGGCCGCACGGTGTTCAATTCACAGTGGGATGCGCGCCCAACCGGTGATGTGGCCAACAACATGCCGCACATCAACCTTTCGCGCGAAGCCGATGCGATTTTGATTGCCCCTGCGAGCGCCGATTTCATGGCCAAACTGCTGCATGGCCGCGCCGATGATTTGCTCAGCCTGATGTGCCTGGCACGGCCGATTGACACCGTGCCGCTGTTGCTTGCCCCGGCGATGAACCGCGAGATGTGGGCGCACCCGGCAACCCAGCGCAACATGGCACAGTTGCAGGCCGATGGTGCGACACTTTTTGGGGTTGGCAACGGGGATCAGGCCTGCGGCGAAACCGGCGATGGCCGCATGCTGGAGCCCCTTGAGTTGCTGGAAGATGTGATTGCGTATTTCCAGCCAAAAACTCTGTACGGCCAGCACGTCCTGATCACGGCAGGCCCGACCTTCGAGGCGATCGACCCGGTGCGCGGCATCACGAATTTGAGCAGTGGCAAGATGGGTTTTGCCATTGCCCGCGCGGCGCACGAGGCCGGCGCACAGGTGACGCTGGTTGCCGGCCCGGTGCATTTGCCAACGCCGCGTGGCGTCACCCGCATCAATGTGAGTTCGGCGCTGGACATGCAGCAGGCCATCGCCGGTCCCGTCCAGTCCGCCACCGTGTTCATCGCCACCGCCGCCGTGGCCGACTGGCGGCCGGCGCAAACATCGGATCAGAAAATCAAGAAGGATGGTTCAGGCGCCGTGCCGGCTTTGCAGGTTGTTGAAAACCCCGATTTATTGGCGGGCGTGGCGGCGTCGGCACGTGCCGTCAATGGCGAATTGTTCTGTGTGGGATTCGCCGCGGAGAGCCAAGAACTGCTGAAAAATGCGCAGGCAAAACGGATCAAAAAGAAAGTGCCGCTCTTGGTTGGCAACATTGGCCCTGCCACATTTGGGCTGGACGACAACGCCCTGCTGCTGGTCGACGACCACGGCGCGACGGAATTTCCGCGCGCATCCAAATTGGCGCTTGCTCGCAAATTAATAGCAAACATTGCCCATCGCCTGTCGGCCTAACCCCGATTTTTCTCCAAGCCATGAATGTAGACGTCAAAATCATCGACCCGCGCCTGGTCAACAACTTGCCCGAATACGCGACCCCGGGCAGTGCCGGGCTGGATTTGCGCGCCTGCCTGCGGGAGCCACTGACCCTGCAACCCAACGCCTGGCAACTGGTTCCCACCGGTGTCGCGATTTTTTTGCAGGACCCAGGTTATGCCGCGCTGATCCTGCCGCGCTCGGGCCTGGGTCACAAACACGGCATCGTGCTGGGTAACCTGGTCGGTTTGATCGACAGCGACTATCAGGGCCAACTGATGGTGAGCGCCTGGAACAGAAGCGACCTCGCCTTCACCATCGAGCCGATGGAGCGCATCGCGCAGCTGGTGATCGTGCCGGTGATGCAGGCACAGTTCAACGTGGTGAACGAATTTACAGCCAGCCAGCGCGGGGAGGGCGGTTATGGCTCGACTGGAAAAAACTGACCTGAACAGGCCCTAGCCCGGCAGAGTTGGCCATGTGCATATCTGCCCTGCGCCGACGTCGGAGCCCCGCGAACACGCATTGGTTTGAATTCAGTAGGCTTCAAGCTCAACAATGCGGCTGTAGGAGTTCAGTGAATTTCTGACATTGACGCGAATCCGGTCTGTCACGACGGGTGCAAAGGTGAACTTGCGCCACACCAGATTATTGCCACTGACGGCTCCACCAGGAACTGTCGTCCAAGCCGCCCCGTTCCAATACTGCACGTCGAAATCGGTGATTCCATACAGGCTGAAGGTCATGGTCGGGGTAGGTTCGGACGGCGCGTTGTAGGCGTCCTGTACCGTGAACACATCGATTTCAGAGATTGTCTTGGCACCGTTGAAGGCAATTTGCAGCGCATCGGCATACTGCCCGGCCGTCGCATCGTTCCAGCCACCACCAGCGCCCCAATTTAAACCGCGCCGGTCGGCGTTGTTGGCGCCCGCGGCCGGATAGTTTGAACTGTAGCTTGAGGTCGCCGAAGCAATGGCGCCGGCGGCCTGGGACGCAAAGTTCACCGTGGCTGGCGGCACTGGCGGCTGCGTAGTTGTTGATGCGTAGGCTTCGATTTCGGTGATGCGGCTGTAGCCCGCCAGCGCGTTGGTGACCAGCACCCGTATGCGCGGCGTCGAGACTGGAGAAAACGAGAATTTGCGCCAGACCTTGTTGTTGCCGCTGACGCTGCCACCCGGCACGGTTGTCCAGTTGACGCCGTCCCAATACTGAACTTCAAAATCAGTGATTCCATACAGGCTGAACACCTGGGTTTCAGTGGGCTCCTGGGGATTCGAATAATTGTCCTGTACCGTGAAAACGTCGATTTCAGCGATCGTTTTTGTGCCGTTGAAATCTATCTGCACCCAGTCCGGGAAGGTGTTGGCGAGGGCATCGTTCCAGCCCCCGCCGTTGCCCCAATTGCTGCCGCTCCTGTTTCCATTGTTGACGGCCGCCGTCGGGTAAGCGCTGTTGTAGGTGCTTGATGCGGTCGCAAGGCCGCCGTTGGCCGACAGTGCCAAGTTAACCATAGTTGCAGGCGGCGGTGGCGGCGGTGGCGCGCCGCCGGCCGCGGCGGCAACTGCGGCGGCGGCATCCACAATGCCTGCACCACAAGTGCCAATCGTGCAGTCAAAGCCGGTGCCGGTGGGAAATTGTCGGGCGGAACTCTTCAGAATTTGCACGACCTGTGCTGATGTCAAGGCAGGATTTTTCGACAACATCAGCGATGCGGTGCCTGCGACATGCGGCGCCGCCATGCTGGTTCCCTGGTAATAAGCATAGGTATCTGCGCCGGGGACGGTTAGACCCGCATTGAGTGTCGACAACACGCCGTTGGAGCCGGACCCGCCGGGCGCCGCAATGGCAACCTTGCTGCCAATATTGGTGTAGCTGGCACGGCCACCGTTGCGCCCGGTCGCCGCCACCGTCACCACACCCGCGCAGCTCGCGGGTTCAAATGTCGAAGCGTCGGCAGCGCTGTTGCCTGCCGACACCACCACCACCATGCCACGTGCGGTCACATCGTTGACCGCATTTTGAAACGTCGTCGAGCATCCCCCGTTGTTACCGCCGAGACTCAAATTGGCGACACGTGCCGGCGTTGGATTCACGGGCAGGTTTGGCACCGCTATCCCGGCCGCCCAACGAAGCCCGTCGACGATGTCGGAGGTATACCCACCGCAAACCCCGAGCACCCGAACGGGCAATATTTTTGAAACCCAGTTAATCCCGCTCAAGCCGCTGCTGTTGTTGCTGGCCGCGCCGATCGTACCGGCGACGTGGGTGCCGTGCCATGAACTGTTGCTTGCGTTGCATCCGTAGTCGCCAGGATCACTTGAATCGGGATCCCGCGCGTCGCCGTCGTTGCCGGTCGGCAGGTCATTGATGAAGTCATACCCGGAAAGCAGGCGACCGCTGAGGTCGGCGTGGGGACGGGTCCCGGTGTCCAAAACAGCGATCACGATATTGTTTGAGCCAGTGGTGATATCCCAGGCAGGCGGCAGATTGATACCCCCAGCCGGCTCGTAATAGTGCCACTGCTGGGCGTACATGGGGTCATTCGGCAACACCTGGTGAAACATCATGTAATCCGGTTCGGCACTGGCCACCCTCGGATCGGCACGCAGCTGTCGCGCAATGGCGTCCGCCTCCAATTTTTGAAGTTTTCGCGGCGCCTTGACCACATGCGCGTTGCCTGACATCTGGCGCAGATAATTCAAACCAGGCATCGAAGGGCGCGCGAGGTCCTGAATACGCCGTTCAACATCGCGTGTCGACGGGTCTCGGAGTTTGACGATGAAGCGATCCGTTGCGCCGGCTGTTGCAGCCGGTCCAATGTTGGCGCCATTGGTCGCCACTGCGGCGGACGCTGCACTGAATGCAACTGACGCAGCTATACAAACCAGGGCCGAACCGATAATTTTTGGAAGATTTAAACGCATCGTTGAACCATTTGAAACTGGGGATGAACCAACCGTTTTGGTGCTAGACGATTGTAGAAAACCTGCTGTGCCAGTGGCAGGCAAAATGTGCAACCGGCAGGTAACAACGCACGGTGTCAACGGCAGAGCCTTTTTTAACTGCCGCGGGGAAACGGCTACGGGTCCTGCAGGCTGGCCCCAAGCAACAGCCGCCAATTTTAGTGCAGTGGCGTCCTGCCGAGCCGCCGACACGCGATCAATGCAGCGTTGGATGCGGCGGCAATTGGTCGTGCAGCGGCTGAATTCTGAAAAACCCGGTTCCTGCGGTGCCCGCGCCAATTTCGGACTCAGTTGCCTCACGCACGTCTTGCACTTGCAGGGCGAGTCGCAGTGCGATGCCCGCCAGCGGGTGGTTGCCGTCCAGCACGATGTGGTCAGGGTAGATTTCACTGACGGTGTAAAGCGCATCTTTGGGTGCTGCCGGGCTGCAACCGGCAGGCAATGAAGCGCCTTCGAAGGTCATGCCCGGCTCGATCTCCGGCGGGAAAAGCGCGCGCGGTTCCAGAAATAAAAGCTGGTCGTTAAAGTCGCCAAAGGCCTGCTCGGGCTCGAGATGGACGGTCAGCTTGGCGCCTTTTTCATGACCTTGCAGTGCCTCTTCGATTTTTTGCAGCAGATCGCGGCCGCCCACCAGGAATTCAACCGGCTCGTCCAGCACATCCAGCACCTCGCCCAGCGTGTCTTTGAGAGTCCAGGTCAGCGCGACCACACATTGTTCTTTGATTTCCATAGGAGAATTGTCGCAGTTTGAAAAGCTGATTTTCAGCCGTACCAATTGGAAAACTGGATGGACACCACTAAACCACTGGCGCTTCTGGGGAATTTAAGCCCGCAGGCCTTCATGAAAAGGCACTGGCAAAAAAAACCGTTGCTGATCCGTCAGGCGATCCCGGCATTCACACCGCTGCTCAACCGCAGCAAGCTGTTCGCATTGGCCGGGCAGGACGGCGTGGAGTCGCGGTTGTTGATCCGAGACGCTGCGCGGGTCGCCCAAAAAAGTGCCTGGACGCTCAAGACGGGTCCGCTGTCGCGCCGCGCCTTGCCCAGCCTCAAGGCGCACAACTGGACGCTGTTGGTGCAAGGAGTTGACCTGCATGTGCCGGCGCTGCGGGAATTGATGGACCAGTTCCGCTTCTTGCCGGACGCCCGGCTCGACGACGTGATGGTCAGTTTTGCCACACCGGGCGGGGGGGTCGGGCCGCATATCGACAGTTACGACGTTTTTTTGTTGCAAGCCCATGGCACCCGGCGATGGCGCATCAGCCGCCAAAAAAATCTGACTCTGCAAGCCGGCGCGCCCTTGAAGCTACTGCGGAAATTCGAGCCAGAGCAGAGTTTTGACCTGGGACCAGGCGACATGTTGTACCTGCCGCCCGGTTACGCGCACGACGGCACGGCGCTGCAGGAGTGCATGACCTATTCGATCGGTTTTCGCGCACCCGGTCGCGGTGAAATGGCGCGTGAGTTGCTGCAGCGAATCGCCGATGACGTCCAGGATGACATGGGCAACGCGTTGTACCGGGACGCCGCTCAGGAGGCGACGCCGGCGCCGGCGGAAATACCAGCGGCACTGTCAGGGTTCGCACGCGAAGCCGTGCTGGAGATTGCAAATCATCCGCAAACGCTGGCGCGTGCCTTGGGAGAACTTTTAACGGAGCCGAAATCGAATGTCTGGTTTGATGCGGCCGGCGCCCAAGCCGAAGGTGAACGCCATCGCCGCATCACCGGTGGTCTGGTGCTGGACCGGCGCAGCAAAATGATGTTCGATACCCGCCACATCTTTATCAACGGCGAAAGTTTTGCAGCATCCGGGCGCGATGCCACTTTGATGCGGCAATTGGCCAATGATCGCCTGCTGCCTGGCGCCGCCTGCGCCAAAGTCAGCAACGGTGCAAAATCATTGCTAAAGGACTGGATACAAGCAGGATGGATTCATGGAACCTGACACCGCCGATAAACCTTCGGCCGAACCGGCCAAACCAGAACTTCAAGGCCGCTTTCAAGGCCGCATTGCCTTCGCGCAAATCGTGCGCGACGCTTTCTTGCGCGCGGCGCGGGAAGGCTGGCCCGAAATCATCATCAGCGACGCCAGCTTTGAAGATTGGCCCTTGCGCGAAAAAGTGGTGGTAGACGCCTTGCAGGCCTGGTCCAAAACCGGGCGGCATTTCACCATGCTCGCGCAGCGCTTTGACAGCGTGCCGCGCAACCAGCCGCGTTTTGTTGCCTGGCGCAAAACCTGGAGCCACATCATTGAGTGTCGCCGCTGTCCCGGCACTGACCCTCTGGATTTTCCAAGTGCCATCTGGAGCCGCAGTTGGGTCATGCATCGCCTGGACCTGGCCCGCAGTACCGGAGTATGTGGCCAGGAGCCTGATCGCCGGGTTGCCTTGCGCGAACTGCTGAATGAGCGGCTGCGGGCCAGCGCACCGGGTTTTGCCGCAACGACTTTGGGGCTCTAGATTAATCGTATAATCCGAGGCTAAGCAAAATTGGGCGTCACCCGCGGGAGCGCTTGTTTTGTTTCAGTCATTGCGGAGTTTCTGCAACGACAATCTGCGGAAATCGTTTTACTTTTTTCTTAACTTTACTGGGTATATCAAATGAACAAATCACTCGTTTTGGCTGTTGTTATCGCTGCTGCTGCTTTGGCCGCCTGTGGCAAAAAAGAAGAAGTCAAGGTTGTTGTGCCGGCAACTCCGGCGCCGGCTGTTGTCGTCGTTGACACTGCCAAAGACGCCGCTGCTGGCGCGGCTGCCGGTGTTGCTTCCGCAGCCGCTGGTGCCGCTTCTGCAGCAGCAGGCGCTGCTACCGCTGCAGCCTCGGCTGCAACCGGCGCTGCCACGGCCGCCGTTGAAGCTGGCAAGGATGCCGCTGGCGCTGCCAAAGACGCAATGGGTGCTGCCAAGGACGCTGCCGGCGCCGCTGGCGACGCTGCCAAAAAGGCCACTGACGCTGCTGCTGCCGCGATGAAGAAGTAACTTTAAATTGCTTGAAAAAAGCCACCTTCGGGTGGCTTTTTTGTTATCTAAAGACGCCTCAAACGGTGAACCAGTCGGTGCCCTGAAACTGGTCTGCCACAGTGATGTCGGCTGGCTCCCGCAGCAGCGCCCCCGACAACGCCACGCGCGCCAGGTCCGGCCGGTTGTTTAGCCGGCTCAGGTGAGCCGCCACAACGTGTTTGAGCCCGGCGTGGTTGAGCCTGGCCGCAATTGCCGCCGACTGCGCATTCGACAAATGCCCAAACTGGCCCCCCACCCTGTTCTTCAAAAACGGGGGGTAGCGGCCACCCGCGAGCAAATCGGCATCGTGATTGCATTCCAGCAGCAGCGCATCACACACTGCCAGGTGCTCCAGGACGTGGGGCGTGGCGTGCCCCAGGTCGGTGAGGATGCCCAGATGCGAGGCACCGTCCGAGCAGCGCATTTGCAGCGGCTCGCGCGCATCATGCGGCACGGTAAACGGGGTGATCTGCAGCTCGCCCAGGTCGATGGTCTGGGCGTCTTTGGCGCAATGGAACCACCCGGCTGGGCCGGGTTTTGGCGTCGCGTCAAATAACGAGTCCGAAGCGCGGTCAAAGCAGGCGTCAAAGGTCCCTTGACTCATCCACAGGGGCGTTTGGAAGCGCCGCGCAAACTGGCGGGCCGAACCAATGTGGTCGCTGTGTTCGTGCGTGATGAAGACGGCGTCGATTTGTTCTGCCGCGACGCCAGCCAGTGCCAGGCGTTCGAGCAAGGTCTTTTGGTTCAAACCGCAATCGACCAACAAGCGTGTTGTGCAAACGCCGCTGCTGGCTTCGACCAAAGTCGCGTTGCCGGCACTGCCGCTGCCCAGGTTTTTGAAACGCAGCATGGGCCGGATTCAATGCGTAACGGGCAACACAGTCCGCCTAGGCGCCAGCACTTATTTCAAATCGTCTGCGATGACTTTCACGATGCGTTCGGCATTGGGCGATGTATCGGGCGCGCCAGCGGCGTTCAACACCGCCACCGTGGTCGATTCGCCCAGGGATTTGACCGTGATCTGATACTTCAAAGGCGCACTGGCCTTGGCCGAACCGCTGAACAACTTGGCAAAGAAGCCGGGCTCGGCCTTGTCGGCATTGGGTTCGACGTAACGCACAAAATACGTGCCCTTGGCGCGATCCCGGTCCTCGACAGTAAAGCCGGTGCGGTCCAGCGAGAGGCCAACGCGGCGCCAGGCGCGGTCAAAACCGTCGTCCACGATCACCACCGGCTGGCCATTTTGGCTGGCGATTTTTGACGTGGTTTTGACCCCCGTTGCAAGCAGCGATCTGGACTGCTCCTGGCTCACGCCAAGGCGCACCATCAGGCGGCGCAGGAACTCGGTTTCAAGTTCCGGGTCGGCGGCGCGTGGCACCCAAACGGTTTGCTCTTTGGAGTTCGAAGTGTAGGTCTCGACCATGCCGCGGTGGCTGATGTAGATTTCAGTTCCGCCCGCGGCATTGCGCTCCAGCCGGGTGCGAAATTTGTCACGCTCGGCAGTGGAATACAGCGAATCGAGCAATTTGCCAAGACTGCGCCGGATGAAGTCGTCGGGGATCTTGGCGCGGTTTTCGGCCCAGTCGGTTTCCATGATGCCCAACTCGTTCTGGTCCAGCGTCAGGAGGAATCCGCTTTCCTGCCAGAAATCACGCACGCCATCCCACAACTTGTCGGCAGGGCGATCCACCACCAGCCAGCGCTGGTTGCCGGCGCGTTCGATGCGCACGTCAGCGACGCTGGCCGCCGCCGTCGGCACCGAGCTGACGGCTTTGCCAGCCTCATACCCCGAGGCGGTGACGGCAACGCCGGGAACGTTATAGCGGGTTTCGCGCGACAGTTGGGTGAGGTCCGGCGGGATCTCCAACGATGGCGCCTTGCCCGCGCTTCGATAGTCAACCTTGTCGCCTTCAAGCATCGAGCAGCCGGACAACACCAGAATCAAGGACAGGGACAGGGCCGTGAAGCCGCCGCGTTTATTCAAAATTTGTTTCACCAAGGGTTCCTTGAAAACTTGTACCGGGATCAGATCAAACCACACTCGCGCAGCGCCGCTGCCACCACGGCTTCATTGGCCGGCGCCAGCGTCGTCATGGGCAGGCGCAGCGTACCGCCACACAGGCCCATTTTGTGCATCGCCCATTTCACCGGGATCGGATTGGGCTCGACAAACAGCTGCTTGTGCAAGGGCAGCAACGATAACTGGATGGCCATCGCCTGGACGGCGTTGCCGGCAATGGCGGCCACACACAGTTCATGCATCAGGCGCGGCGCCACGTTGGCCGTCACACTGACATTGCCCTGGCCGCCGCACAGCATAAGCGCCACGGCGCTGCCGTCGTCACCCGAATACACCGCAAAGGACTCGGGCGCCTCGCGGATCAACCACTGCGCCCGCTCGATGTCGCCAGTGGCTTCCTTGATGCCGACAATGCCCGGCACTTCGGTCAGGCGCAGCACGGTGTCGTGCGCCATATCGGCCACGCTGCGCCCGGGCACGTTGTACAAAATCATCGGCAGGTCGACCGCTTCGGCAATTTTCTTGAAGTGCTGGTACTGGCCTTCTTGCGTCGGCTTGTTGTAGTAGGGCACGACCTGCAGCTGGCAGTCGGCGCCCACCGCTTTGGCAAATTTGGTGAGTTCGATGGCCTCGGCCGTGGAATTGGCGCCGCAGCCAGCCATGATCGGCACCCGTGCGCGCGCCTGCTCCACCGACACGCGAATGATTTCGCAGTGTTCTTCGACATTGACGGTGGGCGATTCGCCGGTGGTGCCGACGACACCGATGCAGTCGGTGCCTTCGGCAACATGCCAGTCGATGAGTTTTCGAAGCGACGGGTAGTCCACGCTGCCGTCAGCGTGCATGGGGGTGGCCAAAGCGACGATGCTGCCGGTGATCTGGCGAAATGGAAGGGTCATGCGCTCATTTTACCCAGTGCAACTGCAACCAAGCCGCAGCTTGGGATTGGGATACGGCATTTTGGTCTCAAAGATTTTGCCGGCTACAGGCGGTACCGCACGGGGCTTGGGGCCAGTGCGCCACCAGCGGCCTCGTTGACGCCAACCAGGCGCTGCACAAAACGCGGCGGATCTTCCTCGAAACCATTCTCAAACGCGACGATTCTCAAGGCCGAAAACGCCGTCAACAACTCGCCGTTTTGCAAGAGGAAATCGGCGCGTGACGGTTTGCCCACCGTCTCATTGCCGACGCTGAAGGTCTCGTAAATCAACACGCCCTGGGCCGCCAGGTTTTGCAGGATTGTGGGGAAAAGTGGCCGCCACAGGTAGTTGGTGACCACCACTGCGTCAAAC
>JANNYX010000167.1:0-1967 GCA_031410295.1 Rhodoferax sp. | reverse complement strand
GCCCTACCGCAACCTGATGCGCCTGCCGTTTGTCGTGACGCTGTCGCTCTATGGGGTCACGCTGCCGATGGACTATGGCGTGCTGGAGCGGTCAGTGCACTATGGCGTTGTGAGTTTTGCGGGCGAGGGTGGCGCCATGCCCGAAGGGACTACTTTGTTTTTGCTGGATCGACGCAGCGATGGTTTCGTGGTCTGGAACAAGACCAGCCGTCGCGTGATCTGGGTGGCGGCCTCCAAGGTGCACCGGGCCGAGGTGCGGGCGGTGGAATCACTCTTTACCAAAGGATCTGGCCCATGAAAAGTCTCCTGCTGGCCATCTTGCTGGTGGTTGCCGCTGGTGGCGCAGAGGCGGCCAAAGAACTCGTTGGCCGTCTCGATGTGGCCGGGCCCAACGGTTTTCTGAACGGCAAGCGCGCAGCAAAAAACACACCGGTCTACGTTGGTGACCGGGTTTCGACCGGGCCGGCAACCAGCGTGAAAGTGTTGCTGCGTGGCGGTGGTTACGTTCAGCTGGATCAAAACACCGATCCCGATTTCCTCAAGGAAGGGGGTTGCCTGATTGTGCAAATCCTCAGCGGCCGTGTCTTCATTGATGGCACTGGGGTGTGCGTGGCAACGCCCAGCATCGCCGCCCGCCAGGCCAGCCAAGTCCATTACACCGTCCTGCGCGGCAAAACCGAGACCGTGGTGCTGGCCGGAAATGTTTCCATGCGGCGGCCCAAAGCGGTCACCTTGACGCGTTACGACTATTACGCGGTCAGCGGCAACGACGCCGGGCCACCCCGCAAGCTGACACCCCAGGCCGCCACTGCCACGGCTGCCTGGCGCGCCAAATGGGATTTCAAGTAGGGGCTGCGACGTCGCGCCTAGACCAACTCCAGCACCGCATCGGCAAACACTTGCGGCGCCTCCTGCGGCATGTTGTGACCGACACCGGGGACCAGGCGGTGCGCGCGTGACCCGGTGAAGCGGTGGCCGTGTTGCGACGCCGGTGCCGGCGGGCGCACACCATCATCGGCGCCATCAAAGGTGATCGACGGCACGGTGATGGCGGGTTGTGCCGCCAGACGCCGTTCGATGTCGGCATAGGCCGGGTCGCCCGCTGCCAGGGCGAAGCGGTGCCGGTAGGACTGGATCACGACATCGACAAAATCCGGGTTGTCAAAGGCGGCGGCGCTGCGTTCAAAGCTGGCTTCGTCAAACCTCCAGGTCGGTGACCAGAGTTGCCACAAGAGCCGGCAGACGGCGCGCCGGTCTTTGACCAAACCAGCGCGGCCACGTTCGTTGTGAAAATAATACTGGTACCACAACATCCGCTCGTTCTCGGGCGAATCAGGTTCCATCGCACGCGCAATGTTCTGGATGTTGTAGCTGTTGAAAGAGACCAGGGCCTTGCACCGCTCTGGCCACAAGGCAGCCACCACACAGGCGGCGCGGCCACCCCAGTCGTAACCCGCCAGCACCGCTTGCGGCACCTTCAACGCGTCCATCAAGGTCAAAAGATCAGCGCCCAAAGCGGCTTGTTCACCAGAACGCGGCGTCGCTGCGCTCAAATAACGGGTCGGGCCAAAACCGCGCAGGTACGGCACGACAACGCGACAACCTTTGTCCGCCAGCATCGGCGCGACCTCAACGTAGCTGTGCACGTCGTAAGGGAAGCCATGCATCAGGAACACTGGCGGCCCAGCGGCGGGCCCAAGGTCGTGAAAGGCCACGTCGAGCACACCGGCGTTGATGCGGCGCAAATTTGGGAGTGATGTCATTGCTATAAAAGTAGGAGCAAACTAATGAGATTATCTGACGGCCTATTGCGCATTTGACCAATGTGTTTTGAAACTTCTGCCCGATCAGTAGATGACGACGCCACGAATCGACTCGCCGCGTTTCATCAAGTCAAACCCTTCGTTGATTCGCTCCAGCGGCATGGTGTGGGTGATTAGGTCGTCGATGTTGATTTTGCCCTCCAT
>JANNYX010000166.1:0-3504 GCA_031410295.1 Rhodoferax sp. | reverse complement strand
CCGGGGCCGCACCACCACCGAACGCGCCAGCGCCACCCGTTGTTGTTGCCCGCCCGAAAGTTCACGCGGCAGGCGGCGCTCAAATCCATTGAGACCCACCATTTCCACGGCTTCTATCACGCGCCGGTTAAGTTCGTCACCCGCCACCCGACGCAGGCGCAGGCCGAAGGCAACGTTCTCAAAAACCGATAAATGGGGGAACAGCGCATACGACTGAAAAACCAAGCCCACCTCTCTCGTATTGGCGCTTTTGGCGGTGATGTCTTCGCCGCCCAGCAGGATGCGGCCCGATTGCGGCGCCAGCAGCCCGGCGATGGCCCGCATGGTAGTCGTTTTGCCGCAGCCAGAAGGGCCCAGCAGGGCCAGCAACTCCCCTTCACGGACCTCCAAGTTTAGGTTTTCAACGGCCGTTTGGTCGCCATAGGCCAGGCTCAGGTTTTCAAGCGCGAGGAAGCCCGGTGCACCAGCCGGGTTTTGAACTTCAGACATGCAAGCCGTCAAACATAACGCGACAAGCCCAGCAGCCGCTCTGCCACCAGCACGATCACCATCGACATCAAGGCCATCAGGGCCGACAAGGCGGCGATGGAGGGGTCGTAGACGTACTCCATCGAGGCCAGCATGTCGATTGGCAGCGTGGTGACGCCCGGCCCGGTGAGGAAGAGCGACACCGGCACCTGGTTGAACGAGGTGACAAAACCCAGGATAAAGGCCGCCAGAATGCCGTTCATGATGTTGGGCAAGACGATGCGGAAAAACGTGCGCAGGCGCGTGGCGCCGAGCATCACGGCCGCCTCCTCCACGTCGGGCCGCAGGTTCTCCAGGCTCGCCGTGACGACGCGCACGGCATACGGCACCACCAGCACCGTGTGGGCCAGCACCAGCGCCAGGTTGACCGACATGTCCAGCGGAATCACCGCATGGCGCAGCAGTGCCAGGCCAACAATGATGCCCGGCACGATCACGGGCGTGAAGACGATGGTGCGGATCACTTCGCGCCCCGGCACACGGTAACGCGAAAGGCCATAGGCGGCGGGCACACCCAGCAGCAGGGCCAGCAGGGTCGATGCCACCGCTAGCTGCATCGAGAGGATGAAACTGGCGCGGAAGTTGTCCATGGCAAACACCGCGTGGAACCAGCGCAAGGAGAGGCCCTGGGGCGGAAAGGCCAGGGTCTCACCCGCAGACAGGCCGGCGGCTGCGATCAACAGGAAAGGCCCGAGCAGGAAGATGAAAATGGCGGCCAGTGTGGCCCAGCCCGTGATGCGTAAAAAGTGGTTCACCCGAATGCCCTTGTGAATGCGCTTGTGTCAGCGCGCCCGCGCTTTCGCCGCCCGCTTGAGCAACATGTGGGTGACGATGCCCATGGCAATCAGAATCGCGGCGATGACGCTGGCAGCTACAAAGTCGTTGTTGACCGAGACCTTCTGGTACAGCAAGGTTTCCAGCATCAACACCTTGGAGCCGCCCAGCACGGCCGGCGTGATATAGGCCGTGACGGCGCCGGTGAACACCAGTGTGCCGCCGGTGACCAGGCCTTCTTTGGTCAGCGGCAGGATGACTTTGAAGAACACGCTCAACCAGCCCGCCCCGAGCACCCGCGCAGCCGGGATCACATCCGCCGGCAGATTCTCCAGCGCGCTCACGAGCGAGAGCACCATCAGCGGCAAAAACAGTTGCACCAGGCCAATGAAGACGGCGGTTTCAGTGAACAGGATCCGCACCGGTTCATCGGAGAAACCCAGAGCCGTGATGGCCTGGTTGACGACGCCGGCGCGCCCCAGAATGACGATCCAGGCGTAGGTGCGCGCCACCGGCGAGATCATCAGCGGCAACACCACCAGCCCGACGAAACGGCCCTTCCAGGTCGGTCCTGCCTGCACAATGGCCAGCGCCGCGACATAACCCAACACGGCAGAGGTGACGGTCACCAGCGCGCCCAGGCGCAGCGTGCGCCACATCACTTCCAGCGACAGCGGGTCGTTGAAAAACTCGGCAAACAAATTCAGCGACCAGCCTTCGGACGTCTTGACGCTGCCCGAAAGCAGCACGCCCACCGGCAGCAAAAACGCCAGCAACACAAACACGGCAGCGGGCAGCGCCAGCAACAGGCCGAGTTTTTTGTCTTCAAACACAGCGGACCTTTAGTCCATTTTCAATTCGATGCGAGATTAGGCGCGCCGCCACAGACAGTGCTTTAGCACGGCAAGGCGGCGCAACGACATATCGCATCGAATTGGAAATGGAATCAGCGGGCGATCTTGTTGTTCCAGCCGTCGACCCAGGCCTTGCGCCTGAGCAGGTGTTGCGCCGGCGAGATCAGGTTCAGTGCACGGGCGGTGTCCGCGCCGTAGGTCAAGACCTCGGCCACCTGGGGCGGCAGCGTCACCTCCTTGTTCGCCGGGCTGTCCACCAGCGCCATCGCCAGGCGGGTTTGCGCCTCGGTGGAGATCCACTCGTCCATGAAGGCATAGGCCAGGTCCTTGTTCTTGCTGCCCTTGGCCAGCACCATCACGTTGATGCCACCGGTGAGGCCTTCTTTGGGTGTAGCCCAGGCGATCGGCAGGTTGAGTTTCTTGATCAGCGGCCAGTTGAAGCGCCCCACCACCGCGGCGTAAATCTCCTCCTGTTGGAAGAGTTGCACCAGCTGCGCCGAGCGTTCGTAAAAAGTCACCACCCCGCCTTTCATGTCGGCCACTTTCTGGATGCCGGTGGCCAGGTCAGGCGTGGTGCCGCCATAGGCTTTGTCCATCATCAGCAACATGGCCGGGCCTTGCGTGGTGGTGATGTTGGGCAGCGCCAGGCGGCCCTTGAGCTCAGGTTTGGCCAGGTCCGCCCAGGAGTTGATCTTCACCTTGTCAGTGCGGTAGGCGATGCCGGTGGCAAACCAGGTGTAACCCACGCCCATGTGGTTGCCAATCGGGTCTTTAGCCATGTCGTGCAGCTTGTTGTAGTTCTTCAGCTTGCTCACGTCGATCGGTTCGATGAGGTCTTTTTGCGCGGCCTCCATCGCCGAAAAATCGGCCAGCACGGCGATGTCGACTTCGGGGTTGCCTTTGCGCGCCTCCATCTTGGCCAGGCGGTCGGCGCTGTTGCCGACGTTCACCACGATCTTGCATTTGCACTTGGCTTCAAACGGCGCATACAGCTCTTTGCGCAGCTCGTTCTGTCCAACACCAAAGGCCGAGAGCACGAGCGTGCGTTCCTGCGCCACCACCGGCCAGAGTGAAAAAGCCATGGCCAATGCAGCAGTAATCTGGCGGAACGGGGTCATGTCAATGTCCTTGTTTGCATTTGGCAGCGGGAAGAGGCGTCAAGTGGATTTCACTATACAAGCAAGCGCGGCGAAGTTGCCACACGGCTGGTTTCAATGACGGGGTCGTGGTCGATGCCTTTCGCTGCCAGTGCGGCGACGGCATTGCGAACCTCGGCACGTGGCCAAGCCAGTGAAGCAGCTGGGGGTCGTGTTTCTTGATATTTGTTTACAGAATAAATATGTCAACG
>JANNYX010000165.1:0-1595 GCA_031410295.1 Rhodoferax sp. | reverse complement strand
CCTGGCCGCTGGGAAAGCGGGAAGCCAGCGAGTGCGCCCTGTGGATTCGATGTTGCTCGTGCAAGGCGCCTTCTCACTTTGGTCGTATTGCAAAAGCATTCCGTCAGCGCCGAAAGACGCCGGGTATTTTCAGCGCTTGATGGCCGAAGGGGCGGTGGCCGGACCGATCGTGGTGACGCAATCTGAACACGATACCGCGGTGGGTCGCCTCTACCCTGCGGCGGCTGGCGTGGCGGGCCAGGTCGCCATGGCGCCTGGGGAAGACTTGCCCAAATATGGCGCAGTGGGCACCTGGGGACTGCAGGGCGCCGGCGTCGACGCAATGTCTCTGACGTTGTCATCCGCAAACCAGGCGCTGCCGTTCGCAGCCGGCAAAATCTACAACCTGGAATGCAGCGGAATCATCAAGAGCGGCGGTGGTATGGCCGGCGCCCACAACGACATTGCACACGCCGAACTCGGCCACGCTTTCTGGACGGCCGCCATGGCCACGCTGTAAGCCCGTTCAGGCGGCGAAGGTCACGGCCACAGACAGCTGCGGATCTCCTGCGCGCCCCTTTACGTTCAGCGTAACGCCACTGAACTTGCCGCCCGGAAGATTCAGCGGCGGTTTGGTGGCCTTGCCCAGGACGCGTTTGGACCTGTGAGGGTACAAATCTCCGGTGTCACCTGGGTTCCCGGCGCCAAAAATACCCGCCAGGTCGCGCTTTCCGTCGGCCTGGATGAGTTCGATCGCGAGGTTGTTTTCATCGTTGACGTCTTCAATGGCCTCATCCACCATGTAGATCGCCATGCCCTCGTCGGGCAGGAAGCTGTCCTGGAACTGGCGTCTGCGGTATTCGACAATGATGTATTGCCGCTCCGTCATGGTTTTCTTGTTCTGTATCACCAGGCATTGCCCACCTTCTGCCGCCGGGGCAAGCGCAATGGCGGCGGTCGTTTTGGTTACCAGCATAGGTGTGATCCAACCGTGGAACATGCGCAGCATCGCATTGGGCAAAGTAGGCGTGGTGCCACCGTCGCCCCAGGAACCGGCGGCCATCAAGCAATAACTGCCCAGGCCGTTGCTGGTCATGTTTTCGCTTTCGCCGGTGTCGTAATAGTCGGCCCAGCGCGCGGCCAGGTGTCCCCACTCGTGCGCACACACGCCGACTTTGCAGTCTTCGGGCACAGTAAGGTAGGTGCTGACCTTCAGGTTGGGCGCCACCGACACCCCGCCCGGGATCGCCCATTTATGGCTCCAGATGTCGCCACGGCTGCCGGTTTCTTCGGCGCCTCGCCCTGCATGAATGACAAACAGCGCTGTGACGATTTTTTCGCCGAGCGCATCGTAGGGTTTGAAATCGACACCCGCGGCCTGTGCCGCCAAGACGGCATCGCGAGCCATACCCGGCGCGTTGCGGGGAAAGGTGTCGCCCATGGCCGATTCATCGTTGGTGTAGAAAGACAGTGGTTGCGGCATGCGAAACCAGCCAAATACTTCGCCCTGGACGTCTACGCCGCTGCTGCCGGCCTTGAAACCGCTGATGCCGCGGTAATACTCCCGCATTGAACCGGATGGAAACTGCGGCCCCAAACCGAACAGCATGTGCTGG
>JANNYX010000164.1:0-4175 GCA_031410295.1 Rhodoferax sp. | reverse complement strand
CAACGCAGGGGTCACCATTTATGACCTGCGGCGGTTCCCGGCCGAGGACTCGGAGCGTTTTGTCGCGTCCGTCACCAATGGAAAAGGCAATATGCCGTCGTTCAAGGACGCGCTCAGCCCGGAGCAAATCAATTGGCTGTGGGCCTACGTGAGCAGCCGTGGCAAACCTTCGTGACGCGACCCGACGGCGGGTGCGTAAACTGGCTGGAATGACGGCGGGACCCGCGTTCGCCGGGCTCGCCGTGGCCCTGTCGATTCTGTGGGCGGGCCAAGCTGCTGGCCAGACTGGGGCTGCGGCAGTGGCCACGCCCTTGACGGTTTGTATGGCCGAGGACAACCCGCCCTTGTCCCACAAAATCCAAAATGAGCCGCAGGGTCTGGACGTGCGGGTCGCCCAGGCGATTGCCGCTGAGCTCAAGCGACCTTTGCAGGTCATATTGTTCGAATCCAAATACGAGGCGGAAAGCAGCCTTGGCCATGAGCTCAATGCGCTGCTGTCCTCCGGGGTCTGCGAAATTGCCAGTGGTTTTCCGTTGTTGGCCAGCGATCTGGGGCCGCCGTCCCGCCCGACCGCACGGGTGCCCGACCATCCCGGCGCCAAACGCCGCCCGCAGCGCGCCTGGGTGCCGCTTGGCGCGCTTGCGGCGAGTCCGGCGTACCACGTGGCGGCCATGGGGCTGGTTGTGCGCGAAGCCAGCCGCGAGGGCGCCACGCTGGCCGATCCAGGCGATGCGCGCATCGGCGTCGTCGCCGGAACCATGGCCGGCACAGCGGTCACGTTGTTCCGCAATGGCAAGTTGCGCCCGCAATTGGTGAGCCTGTCGCAGAACGACAGCGCGCTGGAGCAACTCGAAGACGGGCGCATTGACGCGACGCTGGTCAGCCTGGACCAATTTGACGCCTGGCGGCTGGCCCATCCGTCCAGCGCATTGCGCCCTGCCGCCTATGTGCATCCACTGCGCATCAATATTGGCTTTGTTGCGCGTGCAGAGGCGACCCAGGTACTGGCTGCAGCGCACCAGGTCATCACCGGCGCGTTGGCCAACGGGGACCTGGAGCGCTGGGCCACCGCCTCGGGCAGCACCTGGTTAGCACCGACGCAGCCCCAGTTAAGCGGCCCAATCGGCCTGGCAGAGCTCAGGCGCGAGTAGACGCATTTTCGGCGCATCGCCCGTCTGGGGGCTTAATTGCCAGCGCTTGAATCTAGGCTGACTCTGCGCAACCGCGTCCTCCGCCCGCAGCGCCTTGACCGAAAGCCCGTATGCTTGCCCACCATGCCGCGCCTGCTCCAAGCTCCCAATCTCGCCATCGCCACCTTGTGGGCTGACGCGCTCACGGCCGCCGGTATCGATGCCAGCGTGCAACGGCAATACCTGGCCGGGGTGGCGGGCGAACTGCCGCCCGACCAATGCCTGCCCGAGGTCTGGGTCCGCCACCCGCAGCAGGAAGCCCGTGCGCACGAAATGTTGCACCACCTGCGCAATATGCCGCAGCGGCGCTGGTTGTGCGCCTGCGGTGAATTGGTCGAAGGCGGCTTCGAGCAATGCTGGAACTGCGCCACACCGATGCCCGGCCAGACCGCAGTTCTGCCCGCAAAATAGCGCCATGACCCTCACCGAGCTCAAATACATCGTCGCTGTCGCGCGCGAGCGGCACTTCGGCCACGCGGCAGACGCCTGTTTTGTCTCGCAGCCGACCTTGTCGGTGGCGGTGAAAAAGCTTGAAGACGAGCTGGAGGTGAAATTGTTCGAGCGCAGCGCCAACGAGGTCACCCTGACGCCGCTGGGCGAAGAGATCGTGCGCCAGGCGCAAAGTGTGATCGAACAGGCCAGCGTGATCCGCGACATTGCCAAACGCGGCAAAGACCCGCTGTCGGGCGTTCTGAAACTCGGCGTGATCTACACCATCGGGCCCTACCTGCTGCCCGACCTGGTGCCCCAGATGATCCGGCAAACGCCTCAGATGCCGCTGATGTTGCAGGAAAACTTCACCGTGCGCCTGCTGGAGATGCTGCGCAACGGCGAAATTGACTGCGCGATATTGGCCGAGCCGTTTCCAGACACGGGCCTGGCCACCGCCCTGCTGTACGACGAGCCCTTCGTCGCCGTGGTGCCGGTGAATCACCCGCTGGCGGCGCAAAAAACGGTCAGCAGCGAGGTGCTGAAAAAAGAAACTTTGCTGCTCCTGGGCGCCGGCCACTGTTTTCGCGACCACGTGCTTGAGGTTTGCCCCGAATTCGCGCGCTTTTCCAGCAACGCCGAAGGCATCGCCAAGTCGTTTGAAGGCTCGTCGCTGGAAACCATCAAATACATGGTGGCGGCGGGCATGGGCGTGACCCTGGTGCCCAGGCTTTCAGTACCCAAAGATGCGCTGGCGGACAAACCGCGGCGCAAAAATGCGGACGCCGATTTTGTTAAATACCTGCCCATCAGCGCCGGCGAGCGCCCCGGCAATGTGGACCACACCGGCATCTCGTCCGACGCCCCAACCCGCCGCGTGGTGCTGGTGTGGCGGCGCAGCTTCACGCGGTATGCGGCCATCGCCGCGCTGCGCAACGCGGTGTACGCGTGTGAATTGCCGGGTGTCCGGCGGCTTTCCTGAATCATATGGAAAATCATGCCTTAGGCCGTCGAATTAATTGAATAGTATGCTATTATAATTATAGCATCAACATGCCAGCACGTTTTCATTTGTACCTGGACCTGATTCGCTGGAACCGCCCGGCCGGCTGGTTGTTGTTGTTGTGGCCGTCCTTGAGCGCCTTGTGGATCGCCGCACGCGGTTTCCCCGGCTGGCATCTGCTGACGGTGTTTGTGTTGGGCACGATTCTGATGCGCAGCGCCGGCTGTTGCATCAACGACGTCGCCGACCGCGACTTTGACAAACACGTCAAACGCACGGCGATGCGTCCGGTGACACGCGGCGCAGTATCGGTCAAGGAGGCTTTGCTCTTGGGCGCGGCTCTGGCGTTGTTGGCGTTTTTGCTGGTGCTTACAACGACTCGCGCTGCCGTGGTTTGGTCATTTGCGGCATTGGGCATTGCCGTTGTTTACCCGTTCGCCAAACGGTTTGTCGCCATGCCGCAGGCCGTGCTGGGGGTGGCTTTCAGTTTTGGCCTCCCGATGGCCTTTGCTGCCGTTCGCAACGACGTGCCCAATATTGCCTGGGTGCTGCTCGTGGGAAACCTGTTTTGGGTGCTCGCCTACGACACCGAATACGCCATGGTGGACCGCGACGATGACCTCAAAATCGGCATGAAAACCTCGGCCATCACGTTGGGGCGTTTCGATGTGGTGTTTGTACTGCTGAGCTACGCCGCCTACCTGGCCATTTGGGCTACCGTGTTTTGGCACCTTGCATTACACGCAATTTTTTGGCTGGGCATTGCCGCGGCGGTGGCACAAGCCGTCTGGCATTGGCGCTTGATCCGATCACGCACCCGGGACGGCTGCTTCAAGGCATTTCGGCTGAACCATTGGCTTGGGTTCACGGTGTTTATGGGGGTGGCCGCCGCGACCACGCTGGCGAAATAGAGTGGCGATCAATCAAAAAAAAAGCCGCCCAGGGCGGGCGGCTTTTCAGAAACTCAGACACTTCAAGCGGGTTTTTTCTTCGCCATCTTCTTCTTGCCAGCTTTTTTGCCTTTGGCTTTGGCCTTGTCGCCCATGTCTTTCTTGTCGGCTTGCGCCTGGATCGATGGCTTGGCAGCGACCGGGGTCGAAAGGGTCGCCAAAGGCATGGCGATCACCGCCGCACTGACCAACATTGAGAGCAATTTCTTCATGGTTTGATTCCTACCAGTTGATGGTTAAAAGGTTGACGCGGGTAAGGCAATGTTTGCAACAACAAGTCGTCGCGCCCGAAATTGTAGCCAGTATCCTGGGGTTTTTCTGAGCGAGAAGCGCCGAACCGTTGCTGCGCGGGTTCGCTCAAGCGCCTGCGAACTCTTCGCCCAGTTCTTTGGCGCGCGCGCCCGCGGCCTTCAAGGCCGTGACGAATTGTTCTTTGAGACCGCTGTTTTCCATCGAGGTTATGGCGGCGTAAGTTGTACCGCCTTTGGAGGTGACGCGCTGGCGCAAAACTTCAGGCGATTCGTCCGAGGCTTTTGCCAGTTCGCCCGCGCCGATGAAGGTGCTGACGGCGAGATGGTAGGCCTGGTCGCGCGGCAGGCCCAT
>JANNYX010000163.1:0-3199 GCA_031410295.1 Rhodoferax sp. | reverse complement strand
TGGGCTTCGTTGTAGGCGGCCAGCGTCTCGGTGATCTCGATCAGCCACTCTTCAAGCTGCTCCTGCGGGCGCGCGTTGAGCGCCGGCATGGAGCCCACCACACCGGCAATGCACTGGGCGATCACCAGCTTGGGCGTGCTCACGATGAACATGGGTGAGCCGATGATGGGCAGGGGAAGGTGGTTCAGCGCGCCGGGCAGTTTTGACATGGATATCCTATTATCTATTTAGAAATTTTTCTTTGGAAAACTCGATATATAAGGCCGTCTAATAATAACAATAGTTTGCTATTTATTATATATCGTAAGTGATCATTATATATACATAATTTCTATGTAAATGCATAATAACAAGATTTTTACACCTTCAAAACACGCTCAAAATGCCTCCAACGCCAGTGCAGTGACGCTCTCATGGCCTTCGACGATGCTGTCCCGAAGGCCAGCCGCTTTGACCAGGATATGGTCCGCGTAAAAACGCGCGGTGGTGATCTTGGCCTGCATGAAGGCAACGTCAACCCCGGCCTTGATCTGCTCCTGCGCCACCAGGAGCGAACGGGCCAATTGCCAGGCTGCCATCAGGTTGCCGGCGAGCATGAGGTAAGGCACGCTGCCGGCAAAGACGGCATTGGGCGAAGCCTTGACGCCAGTGGCGACAAAATTCACGACGTCGACGTAGGCCAGCCGCGCCGCATCCAGACGTTTGGCTACGGCCAGCGCATTGGCTGACGCGTTGGCCGTCAACTCGGCAATTGTCTTTTCAATCTGTTTGGCAATCGCCAGCGCCGTCTGCCCGCCGTCGCGTGAAGTTTTGCGGCCCACCAGGTCGTTCGCCTGAATCGCCGTGGTGCCTTCGTAAATCGTCAAAATCCTGGCGTCGCGGTAATACTGGGCGGCACCGGTCTCTTCGATGAAGCCCATGCCGCCGTGCACCTGCACGCCCAGGCTGGTGACCTCCATGCTCATCTCGGTGCAATAACCCTTCACCAGCGGCACCATGAACTCGTAAAACGCCGCGTTCTGTTTGCGCAGGTCTGCGTCCGGGTGATGGTGCGCGGCGTCGTAGGCCGCCGCAGCAGTGCATGCCATGGCGCGGCAGCCTTCGGTGTAGGCGCGCATGGTCATCAACATGCGGCGCACATCCGGGTGGTGGATGATGGGCGCGCTCACGCTCATGGAACCATCCACCGGGCGGCTTTGCACCCGGTCACGCGCAAAAGTTGCCGCCTTCTGGTAGGCGCGCTCGGCAATGGCGATGCCCTGCATGCCGACCGCGTAACGCGCCGCGTTCATCATGATGAACATGTACTCCAAACCGCGGTTTTCCTGGCCAACCAGGTAGCCCGCGGCGCCACCCTTGTCGCCAAATTGAAGCACTGCGGTCGGTGAGGCCTTGATGCCCAGCTTGTGTTCAATACTCACGCAATGCACATCGTTGCGTGGACCCAATGAACCGTCCTGGTTCACCATGAACTTCGGCACCACAAACAGGCTGATGCCCTTCACGCCTTCGGGCGCGCCCACCACCCGTGCCAGCACCAGGTGCACGATGTTTTCGGCCATGTCGTGTTCACCGTAAGTGATGAAAATCTTCGTGCCGAAAACTTTGTAGCTGCCATCTGGCTGGGGTTCGGCTCGACTGCGCACCATGGCAAGATCGGAGCCGGCTTGCGGCTCGGTCAGATTCATGGTGCCGGTCCATTGGCCGCCCACCAGTTTTTCAAGGTAGGTGGCTTTGAGCGCGTCAGAGCCGGCTGTCAACAAAGCCTCGATGGCGCCATCACTCAAAAGCGGGCACAGGGCAAAACTCATGTTGGCGCTGTTGACCATTTCGATACAGGCGGCGCCAATGGTTTTGGGCAAGCCCTGGCCGCCAAATTCCGCCGGGTGCTGCAGGCCCTGCCAGCCGCCTTCGGCAAATTGTTTGAAGGCGTCCTTAAAGCCGGCGCTGGTGGTGACGACCCCGTCTTTCCAGCTCGACGGGTTCTTGTCGCCCTCCCAGTTCAGCGGACTCAACACGCCCTCGTTGAACTTCGCCGCCTCTTCCAGCACCGCCTGCGCGGTCTCGAGGCCGGCGTCTTCAAAGCCGGGAATTTTCGCAATTTCGTCAATGCGGGCCAGGTGCTCGATGTCGAAGAGCATGTCCTTGAGGGGGGCTTTATAGGTCATGGTTGTGTTACTGAATTGCGTTGGGTTCTGCTTTTATGACTGCGCTGCGCGCTATGACCTCGCTGCGCTTTGATGACTGCGCTTCGCGCCATGATGAATTCAGTCATTGAGTGAAGCGGGTCATTGAAGCGCAGCGAGGTCCTGCGAACGCAGTAAGCGTCATTGAAGCGCAGTCATAGAGCCGCCACCAGCTCCGGCACTGCCACAAACAAATCCGCGACCAAGCCATAGTCGGCCACCGAAAAAATCGGCGCCTCTTCGTCTTTGTTGATGCAGACGATGACCTTGCTGTCTTTCATGCCGGCCAGATGCTGGATGGCGCCGCTGATGCCGCAGGCAATGTAGAGCTGCGGCGCGACGATCTTGCCGGTCTGTCCAACCTGCCAGTCGTTGGGGGCGTAGCCAGCATCTACCGCGGCGCGTGAGGCACCCATGCCGGCGCCGAGTTTGTCGGCCAGCGGTGTCATCACGGCCATGAATTTTTCGCTCGAACCCAAGGCGCGACCACCGGAGACGATGATTTTGGCGGCCGTCAACTCGGGGCGGTCGTTCTTGGCGATTTCGCTGCCAACATAGGTGGCCTTGGCACTGGGCGCCACCGCAGTGACGGTTTCAATGGCAACTGGCGCGCCACCGGTGGCCGCCGGGTCAAAACCGGTGGTGCGCACGGTGATGACTTTGGTGGCATCGAGGCTTTGCACGATGGCAATCGCATTGCCGGCGTAGATCGGGCGCTCAAAAGTGTCGGGGCTGTCGATTTTGGAGATGTCGGAGATCTGGCCGACGTCCAGTTTGGCAGCGACGCGCGGCGCCACATTTTTGCCGGCCGCCGTAGCCGGGAACAAGATATGGCTGTAGCTGGAAGCCAGGGCCAGCACCTGGGCCGAGACGTTTTCGGCCAGGCCATGGGCGAAGCCTTCTCCCTCGACGTGGATGACTTTGGCAACCCCGGCGATTTGTGCGGCTGCAGCGGCGGCGGGGCCGGCGTTGTGGCCGGCCACCAGCACGTGCACTTCGCCGCCACACTGCGT
>JANNYX010000162.1:0-8619 GCA_031410295.1 Rhodoferax sp. | reverse complement strand
ACTGGAATAAAGCCAACCCTAAAGTGCCGTACCGTGTGTACTGAGTGATCTTGCGGCGGCCGGCCTCGCCTTCCTTCTTCAACTGTTCAAACGCCGGCAATACGTAGGTCAGCAACTGCATGATGATCGAGGCCGAAATATACGGCATGATCCCCAAGGCAAACACGGTGAAGCGGGACAGGGCGCCACCGGAAAAAACGTTGAACATTCCCAACAGACCACTTTGCTGGCCCTTGAAAAACTGTTGCAACTGGGCCGGGTCGATTCCGGGAACAGGGATGTGCGCACCAACGCGATACACCACCAAGGCAAGCAGCAAAAACACTAGCCGACGACGCAGGTCGCCGAACTTGCCGGTTTTTGCCAATTGATTTGCGTTGGTAGCCACAGAGCTTCCTGTTTGGGTGCTTTAGATAGCGCCGGATTACGCCGCCGCCGTCAGGCGACGCTACCGCCGGCTGCTTCAATTGCGGCTTTTGCACCGGCCGTAGCGCCTATGCCCGTAACTTTGACCGCTTTGGAAAGGGTACCGGTCTTGATGATCTTGATGGTTTTTGCGCTTTCTTTGACCAGTCCCGCCTGTTTGAGTGCGAGCATGTCCACATCTGCGGCACCGAGAAGTTCAAGCGAGGTCAGGGTGACTTCGGCGTTGAATTGCAACTGGTGCGATTTGAAACCACGCTTGGGCAAACGGCGCTGCAGCGGCATCTGCCCGCCCTCAAAGCCGACCTTGTGGTAACCGCCCGCACGGGATTTTTGACCTTTGTGGCCGCGACCGGCAGTTTTTCCAAGACCCGAGCCAATGCCACGGCCCACGCGGCGTTTGTAATGCTTGGCGCCATCAGCCGGTTTTATGCGATTAAGTTCCATCATCAACCCCTAAATATCAAGTCGAAGTTCCGACTTCTTAAAGCACTTTGACCAAGTAACTGATCTTGTTAATCATGCCGCGAACTTCAGGTGTGTCCACCAATTCACGGGTGCTGCGGATTTTGCGCAGACCCAGTCCTCGCACGGTGGCGCGGTGGTCTTCCTTGCAGCCAATTGGACTTTTGACCAACTGGACTTTTACGGTTTGTTGTGTAGTCATGTCAAAACTCCTGATCAAGCGAAGAGTTCTTCAACGGTCTTGCCACGTTTTGCCGCAACTTCAGCGGGTGTCGATGCGTGCGACAAGGCGTTCAAGGTTGCGCGAACCATGTTGTAGGGGTTGGTCGAACCATGGCTCTTAGCCACGATGTCAGTGATTCCCATAACTTCAAAAACGGCGCGCATTGGACCGCCGGCAATGATGCCAGTACCCTTGGGTGCTGGGGCCATCATTACTGCCGCAGCACCGTGCTGGCCCATCACCTTATGGTGTATCGACCCATTCTTGAGCGAGATTTTCGTTAAATTGCGGCGCGCTTCTTCCATGGCCTTTTGCACAGCTGCCGGCACTTCCTTGGATTTGCCTTTGCCCATGCCAACGCGGCCATCGCCATCACCCACCACAGTCAACGCAGCAAAACCCAGAATGCGACCACCCTTGACCACTTTGGTGACCCGATTGATCGCGATCATTTTTTCGCGGAGGCCGTCTTCAGGACCTTCGGCCTTACCCTGCATTTTCGCTTGAACTTTAGCCATTCTTTAATCCAATTCTTAGAACTGCAAGCCTGCTTCACGTGCTGCATCAGCCAGCGCTTTCACGCGGCCGTGGTACGCAAAACCAGAGCGGTCAAATGCAACTTTGTCGACGCCGGCAGCTTTGGCCTTTTCAGCCACACGCTTGCCTACCGCCTGCGCGGCGGCAACATTGCCACCTTTGCCAGCGCCACCCAATTCTTTACGCACATCCGCCTCAGCGGTAGATGCGGCCGCCAAGACTTTGGCGCCATCGCCGGAAATGACACTGGCGTATATGTGCAAGTTAGTGCGGGTAACCGTCAATCGGGCAACGCCTTGTGTGGCGATGCGGATCCGGGTCTGCCGGGCGCGGCGAAGACGCTGTTCTTTTTTGGTCAACATCATGCTGCCCCTTACTTCTTCTTGGTTTCTTTAATCGTGATCTTTTCGTCCACGTAGCGGATGCCCTTGCCTTTGTAAGGCTCTGGCGGACGAATTGCCCGGATTTCAGCAGCCACTTGCCCTACGCGTTGGCGGTCTGCCCCTTTGATCAAAATCTCGGTAGGTGTGGGTGTCGCGACTGTGATGCCAAACGGCATGAGTTTGTCCACCGGATGCGAATAACCCACCGTCAAATTCAGCTTGCTGCCTTGGGCTTGGGCTTTGTAACCGACGCCAACCAAGTTCAGTTTTTTCTCAAACCCCTTGGTTACACCCATAACCATATTGTTGACGAGTTGGCGCATGGTGCCGCTCATGGCATTGGCTGCGCGGGAGTCGTCGACCGGCTTGAAGCTCAGGGTGCCACCTTCGTTCGCGACGGTGACCAGGGGATTTTGGCTTAACGACAAAGTGCCGCCAGTTCCCTTGACGTTGATTTGGTCAACCTTGATTGACACGTCCACACCTGCGGGAACGGCAATCGGCATTTTTCCTATACGTGACATTTCCTGTTTCTCCTCAATGGCACGCGTCAAGCGACGTAACAGAGCACCTCACCACCGACACCGGTAGCGCGCGCTTTGCGATCAGTCATGACACCTTTGGGCGTGGTTACGATCGCCACGCCAAGGCCGTTTTGCACCTGGGGGATGGCTCCGCTGCCACGGTAAACGCGCAGACCGGGGCGACTGACGCGTTCAATTCGCTCAATCACAGGTCGGCCTGCGTAATATTTCAGGGCTATTTCCAGTTCGGATTTACCTTGATCATTGGTCACTTTGAAGCCGTCGATATACCCTTCGTCCTTCAAGACTTGGGCTATCGCCACTTTCACTTTTGATGACGGCACTGAAACGGTCGTTTTTGCCACCATTTGGGCATTGCGAATACGTGTCAGCAAGTCAGCGATGGGATCACTCATACTCATAGCTATTCTCCTGTCGCTTACCAGCTGGCCTTGATGATGCCGGGAATTTCTCCGGCAAAAGCCATCTCTCGGATCTTTGCGCGGGCCAGCCCAAAGTGCTGGAAGGTGCCGCGAGGGCGCCCCGTAATGGAACAGCGGTTGCGCTGACGCGTCGGGTTGGCGTTGCGCGGTAATTTTTGCAGCTCTAGGCGCGCCTGGGCGCGTTCTTCGTCACCGCGCTTAGCGTTGTTGGCGATACTTTTAAGTTCCGCGTGTTTTTTCGCGTACTTGGCGACTAGTTTGTCGCGCTTGAGCTCGCGCTCGATTAAAGCCATTTTTGCCACTGGTTACCTCAGTTCTTGAACGGGAAACGGAAACCGGCCAGGAGCGCCTTGCACTCTTCGTCGGTCTTTGCAGTTGTGGTGATGCTGATGTTGAGGCCGCGCAAGGCATCGACCTTGTCATACTCAATCTCAGGGAAAATGATCTGCTCTTTGACGCCAATGTTGTAATTGCCGCGGCCATCAAAAGCGCGTCCGGAGATACCGCGGAAGTCGCGTACACGTGGCAGAGCCACCGTGACGAAACGATCCAGGAACTCGTACATCTGCACGCCACGCAGCGTAACCATGCAGCCAATCGCCTGGTCTTCGCGGATCTTGAATCCGGCAATAGCCTTCTTGGATTTTGTCACCACAGGTTTCTGGCCGGCGATCTTGGTGAGGTCGCCCACAGCGTTGTCCATCACCTTTTTGTCGGCGACAGCCTCGCTCACGCCCATGTTGAGAGTGATCTTGGACAAGCGCGGGACTTGCATCGGGGAGGTATAGCCAAACTTGGCCATCAGGTCGGGAGCGACTTTTTCGCGATAGTGTTGTTGCAAACGCGCCATTTTTATGCCACCTTGATTTCTTCACCACTGGACTTGTAAACGCGAACGCGTTTACCGTCGGCCAGCAGTTTGATGCCTACGCGGTCAGCTTTGCCAGTGACCGCATTGAAAATGGCCACATTGGACTGGTGGATGGGCATGGTTTTTTCAACAATGCCGCCGGTCACACCCTTCATCGGGTTAGGCTTGGCGTGTTTCTTCACCAAATTAATGCCCTCGACCACCACGTGGCTCTCGTCCTTGCGCAAGGAAACCTTACCGCGTTTGCCTTTGTCACGCCCGGCCAGGACAATGACTTCGTCGCCTCTGCGAATTTTGTTCATGGCTACCTCAAAATATTTCTACAGAACTTCAGGCGCCAACGACACAATCTTCATGAACTTCTCGGTACGCAATTCACGCGTCACGGGTCCGAAGATGCGGGTGCCGATCGGCTCCAGCTTAGCGTTAAGCAGCACTGCAGCGTTGCCGTCGAATTTGACCAGTGAGCCGTCGGAGCGGCGGATGCCTTTAGCGGTACGAACCACCACAGCACTGTAGATTTCGCCTTTTTTGACGCGTCCACGCGGTGCGCATTCTTTAATGCTTACCTTGATTACGTCGCCGACACTCGCATAACGCCGCTTTGAACCACCCAGCACCTTGATGCAAAGGACGGATTTCGCGCCAGTGTTGTCGGCAACTTCCAGTCGAGATTCAGTTTGGATCATTTCAATTTATTCCCAACTTGCACCGTTTGCCTTCAAAGGCGAAGTCGCCTTTGTGAACTTACAGTCAGTCTTGGGCCCGTCAACTTTGCCGCAAACCATTTGCGCCAACGCCTTTGAGCAGAATTCCTACGGTCTTACCTAATGGACTGGCAGAAACGAGTTCGCCAGTTCCAAATTCTTGCGCTTAAAGTTAAGCGAAGCCTTCGATTATGACAATTATCCAAGCCTAGGTCAATAGCTTGCCAAAAATATTTCGAAGATGGGTTTCAAACAGGCGCGGAATATTGGACGCACAGGGCCTGGAATGCCTCGATTTCAGGGTCCACGCCCGTTTCCTGGTGCAGGATTTGCCCAACGGTTGGCGCCAGCAGGTTGGCAATCCTGGCATCCAGAAAAAGTAGGCGAGACCGGCGGGCCAATACATCCTCCACCCTGCGCGCATACTCGAATCGCGCGGCAAACCGGACCATTGATTCGGTCAGGCCGTCGGCAATCTGATTGTCACTTCCCGGCAACAGCTGCACGTGTTGCTGATCCGACCCATAGGAATGGAGACCGGGCGCGTCGCAGATTGAGCGCCAGGCAGTCCGTGGCTCGCCAGCGCCAACCAAGCGCAGATCCCCTGACGAGCGCGATTTGCTGCTGGGCAAAGGAGTCGTCAACAGGCCTTTTTTGAAGCAGTTTTCCAGCACGTCTTCAGCCATCGTACGGTAAGTGGTCCATTTTCCGCCAGTCACAGTGACCAAGCCGCTGCGGCTGACCAGCACAGAGTGCTCCCGGCTCAGGCTTTTGGTATTGTCGCCTTCGTCGTCCAGCGGTTTGACCAGGGGGCGCAAGCCAACCCAGATGCTTTTTATATCCTGGCGTTGTGGCCCACGCAGCAAATACCGGGCCGATTCGTTCAGTATGAAATCAATTTCCTCTTTGAAGGGCTGCGGCTCGCGCGGCAAGTCGTCCCGCGGTGTGTCGGTGGTTCCCAGAATCACTTTGCCCAGCCACGGCACCGCAAACAAGACCCGGCCATCTGCGGTTTTAGGCACCATCAAGCCCACATTGGCCTTCAGGAATTCCCTGTCCACCACCAAATGGACGCCCTGACTCGGCGCCACCATCGCTTTGGTCGGGCGCCGGCCATCTTTTGGGTTGGCTTCACCGTCTTTGACGCGCAGCTCGTCGACCCAAACGCCTGTGGCATTGATGACACAGGCCGCCTGGACCTTGATTTTTTGACCAGTTTCGGTGTCTTCGCACAACAAACCCGCCACTTTGCCGCTGTCAAACAGCAAATCCTCGGCTTTGCAGTAATTCACCACAAGCGCGCCCAAGCTCGCTGCCGTACGCGCCAGCGCCAGCGCCAGACGGGCGTCGTTGAATTGGCCATCCCAATATTTCACCCCTCCTTTGAGGCCGTCCGGTCGGGCAGTCGGCAAAAGTTCGAGCGTTTGGCTGCGGTTCAAGAACTCGGTTTTCCCGATCCCCGCTTTGCCCGCCAGCACGTCGTAAAGCGTCAACCCGGCCCCGTAAAACGGCGTTTCCCACCATTTGTACGAGGGCATGATGAAAGGCAATGGCTGAGCCAAGTGGGGAGCGTTTTGCAGTAGCGTTGTGCGTTCTTGCAGTGCTTCGCGAACCAATGCCACATTGCCCTGCGCCAAGTACCTCACGCCGCCGTGAACAAGCTTGGTGGCGCGGGAGGAGGTGCCTTTGGCGAAGTCGTGGGACTCCACCAGCACCACACGAAAGCCCCTCGCGGCGGCGTCGACGGCCACCCCCAATCCGGTCGCGCCACCCCCCACAATGGCCAAATCGTAGGCGCGCGGAGCTGCCAGCTGCGCCATCAATTCCTGGCGATTGGTGCGAAGTGGGGTGCCTTCTGCCAGATTGCCCGTCAAACTTTTCATCCGAATCTGCTCTATGCGGTCCAAGCGCGCGAACGTTGCACCGCTTGCTGCCAGCGCGCGAGCTTCTGTGCGCGCGCGTCGGAAGCCAGGGTTGGCTCAAAACGCCGATCCACCTTCCATTGCGCGGCCACTTCGTCCGCGCCAGACCAAAACCCGGTGGCCAAACCGGCCAGGTAGGCCGCCCCCAGCGCGGTGGTTTCCGTCACTTTGGGGCGCACTACTGGCACGCCCAAAAAATCGGCCTGCATTTGCATCAGCAGGTTATTGCGGCTGGCGCCACCGTCCACCCGTAATTCGCGAAGGTCAATACAGGAATCCAGCGCCATCGCGCCAAACACATCGGCCGACTGAAGCGCGATGGATTCCAGTGCCGCCCGTGCAATATGGGCCCGCGTGGTGCCTCTTGTCATGCCAATCAGGGTCCCGCGCGCATGCCCATCCCACCACGGCGTTCCAAGCCCGGCAAAAGCCGGCACCAGATAGACGTCCCCGGTTTCCTTGACGCTGGCTGCGACGGGCTCAACGTCCTCGGCCGATGTAATGATTTGCAAGCCGTCACGCAACCATTGAATCGTGGCGCCGGCCATGAAGACAGAGCCTTCCAGCGCGTAACATGGCGCGCCCCGCGGGCCTTGCCAGGCCACGGTGGTCAACAACTTGTAGTGGCTTGGAACGGCAACGGTGCCTGTGTTCATCAACATGAAGCAACCTGTGCCATAGGTGTTCTTGGCCATGCCCGGCGCATAACAGGCCTGGCCAAACGTGGCTGCCTGCTGGTCGCCAGCCATGCCTGCAATTTCCAGGGGGGCGCCGAAAAGCGACTCGTCGGTTTCGCCAATGACACCGCTGGAGGCCACGACTTGCGGAAGAAGCCGCTCGGGGATGTTGAATATTTTCAATAAGCCGGTGTCCCACTTCATGGTGTGGATATTGAAGAGCAGCGTGCGCGAGGCGTTGCTCGCATCGGTCGCGTGCACCCGACCGCCGGTGAGTTTCCAGACCAGCCATGCGTCCACGGTGCCAAATGCCAATTCGCCACGCTCCGCACGGGCGCGCACGCCTGGCAGGTTGTCCAGCAGCCACGCCAGCTTGGTGGCGGAAAAATAAGCATCGAGCACCAGGCCGGTTTTTTTCTGAATTGCGGGAGCGAGTCCTGCGGCGCGCAATAGGTCGCAGCGCTCGGCGGTGCGGCGGTCTTGCCAGACGATGGCGTTGGCCACAGGCTCACCGGTTTTGCGATCCCACAACACCGTGGTTTCCCGCTGGTTGGTGATGCCAATGGCTTCCACATCGGCCGGTGAAACCCCGTGTTCCTTCAATACCTGAGTGGCAACGGCGTGTTGTGTTTTCCAAATGGCATTGGCGTCATGTTCCACCCACCCGGGTTTGGGAAAAATCTGCGCGAACTCGCGCTGCGCCAGGCCGTGCACCTGCCCCGCTCGGTCAAACAGGATGGCGCGCGAACTGGTCGTACCTTGATCCAATGCCAGGATGTACTTCATGACCTCGGTTGACCCTCTCAATGACACTGCGACAATCCGGCGACACCTGCCGCCCGGATCGCGGCAGGTGAAGCAGGAGACAAAAGAATGACTGAGCATATCGTGTTTATTGGTGGCGGCAATATGGCCAGCGCCATCATCAGCGGCCTGCTGCGGCGCGGATTTGCGCCTGGGCAGATTGACGTGGTAGAGCCATTCCCGCCAGCCCGCCACAAGCTGCAGACTGGATTTGGAATCGCGGCGCAGGCCTCCCCAGGGCCATTTTTGACCAGCGCGACGATGGTTGTGTGGGCCGTCAAGCCGCAAACCTTCAAGGAAGCGGCGTTGCAAACGCAGGGTTTCGCCGCCGGCGCATTGCAGCTGAGCGTGGCTGCAGGAATCCAGAGCGGCAACATCGCGCGTTGGCTCAACACCGAACGCATCGTGCGCGCCATGCCCAATACACCAGCACTGATCGGCAAAGGCATTACTGGCCTGTTTGCCAGGGCCGCCGTAAGTGATGGTGATCGCGCGCTGGTGGAACAAATTGTTGCCAGCACGGGAGAATGGCTGTGGATGACCGACGAAGCGCAGCTCGACGCCGTCACCGCCCTGTCTGGCTCCGGCCCGGCCTACGTGTTTTATTTTCTGGAGGCGATGGTCAAAGCCGGGGTCGAGA
>JANNYX010000161.1:0-3316 GCA_031410295.1 Rhodoferax sp. | reverse complement strand
CGATATCATCGTCAATGGCAATCAGACAGGAGAATGTGGCCCGCATGACGCCTTTGTCCAGCAACCGGCGCGTCAGGTACATGATGTAAGGCGGTGAACCGGCCCCAAACAGGCCGCCGGCCACTCCACCAGCCAAGCCCGCAGGCACAGCCCATAATTTCAAGACTTTCTTTTCAGATTGCAAACCAAAAATATTGCGAAAACCAAAGAACATGGTAAATACGCCCAGCGTGACCAAAATGGGCGTGGTCGGCAAGTTCAAGAGCGCAAAAGCGCCAAGGCAAGCCCCAACCATACCGGCCGGCAACAAAACTTTGATTTCGCTCCAGTCGACCAACTTCCGGTTGATTCCACCAAGAGCAATAGAAGCCGTGAAATCGAGCGCAAGCACCAGTGGAATCGCGAATTGAAGCGGCTGCGACAAAGCGAGTAAGGGCACGGAAATCAAACCCGAGCCAAAACCCGTGATGCCGCGAATGAAGTACGCGCTCAACACGATACACAAGATCAAAAACATATCTGCCATCGTTGCACCCTTGAATTAGCGATCTGGCGCGCCATCATTCGCCGTACAGACAAAAGACAGAAGGCAAATAATTGATTGAATATTTACAAACTGTAATTTTCGCACGTCGAAATTGGCTTCCAGTGAGAATACGTTGGCTGGATTCGACGCGGATATCCAGACTCAATTAACAAAAGCAACTTTGGTGCCAAGTTACCTTATCAATATTCAGATTATTCATTTTTACTCCGAGCTGCCAGTGAATGATTGACTTCCCGTCGATTTACCGCTGAGTAGAGGAGGAAAAGATCCATCAATTTAGGAGCACACACGGTTATTTTTTGTCGAAAACCAAACCAAAATTGTCACTATCGTACGACCTACCCACTTACATCGTCGCAAATTGCAATGGATAGAAGATTTTTGACAGTCATATTTGGTTTAATGCCTTGATTATGAAAATCTTGACCAAATTCACACGCTGCAGCGGTGGCACGACAATTGCTTCTCCTACTCCTGAAGTTGAGCGCTAATCAACATCCTACGACATCATCGTTAATGGTGTTTGGAACGCAAGGGCGCTTGCCAATTTGAACCAAAGGACGTCCGATGACCACGCCATCTACAGTTGAAATTCGCGCTTTTGGAGCCATTGGTGCGGAAATTCGAGGCATTGATTTGGATCAAACGAGTGCCGTGGAGATCGACGCAATCAAGCGAGCTTGGTACCAACATGACGTGCTTGTGTTTCGCAACCAGTTTTTGTCAAACGACGATTTGCTGACATTTTCCAGGCATTTCGGCGCGCTGGACTCACCGCCTAATCAGGGCGCCGGGCGCAAATCACCAGAGGGTTACCCGCAGGTTTACGTCGTGTCCAACGTCCTGGATGAAAAAGGCGAACCGATCGGCGCTTTGGGTGACGGCGAGGCTGCGTGGCACACCGACATGAGTTATGCCGTTGAACCGCCAGACGCCTCCATGCTGTATTCGTTGGAGATTCCGAAGGTGGGTGGCGATACCTGGTTTTGCAGCATGAAGGCAGCTTTGGCCAAAATGCCAGCGGCACTCGCAGAGCGAGTCCGCAACCTCGATATCAAACACGATGGCACCTTTGATTCTGGCGGATTCGTGCGCAAGGGCCTGGTCGCCACGGACGACCCGCGCCAATCGATCGGCACGCCACACCCGGCCGTCACGCAACACCCTGTATCCGGCGACCACGCGCTGTACCTGGGCCGACGCCGCAACGCTTACATCGTCGGTCTTGAGGTGGCGGAGTCAGAGCGGCTGCTCGATGAGGTCTGGTCCTACATCGACGCCGCCGTCTACCAACACAAGTGGGCATTGGGCGATCTGGTGCTCTGGGACAACCGCACCACGATGCACCGACGCGACGCATTTGACGCCAAAGCGCGCCGCGTCATGCACCGCACCCAGATCAAAGGCTCCGGCGCGCCGCGGCGTGCCGCCTTGAGCCGCGTCGAGCCGGGCGTTGTAGGAAATTTTGGCATCTGACCCGCATGCAAACTGGCGCGGTCTCCTGGTATGCCACGCCTGCTCCGGCAAAGACTTCCAGCGTTGTGATTGAAAAACTAAACGTAGCGCTGAACAGCATGATCGCCGGTCCTGCCGTAAAGCGCATCAAGGTGGCTGACTGTGTTACCAGTTATAACTCCCCGCAAGGGTGATCAATCGGCAGTTCGATGTGTCAGTCCCATGTTCGACATGCAAGACAATTCTGTACCATCGTTTGCACTTAAACTGCGGCGTGTGGCAGTGCCATCCGGGCACAAGGTTGAAGCCGGCAAGGTAGGTCAAATCTGCAACCTGTCGCTGGCAAAAGCAGGTATTAACCATTTTTTAACTGCTGCCCTGCAGCGTGTCACCCAAGTAGAACAGAAGCAAAAACAAGCGCCAGGTGGTAAGGGCGATGCACCCGTCTGGGTATTTTCAGATGCTTGAGCGTTTGTGTGGCGCGAGATCGCTGCAAGGTGCACTGGCTGCCGGTGAGCTCCTTCAGCGTGATCACAGTCGAACCAGCGTTTAACCGAGCGAATAGAAAGTACATTGGATATGAGCGAGGAATTGAAAAAACGGGCCGGGAAAATCCTGGTGGTTGATGACGATTCAACCTCCTTGTTGCTGATGCGGGCGGCCCTGCGCAAATCCGGGTTCGATGTGACGATGGCGGCCAGTGGCGCGGAAGCCTTGCGCCTGTTTCGCGCCGAATCGTTTGATTTGGTGATGCTGGACGTCAGCATGCCGGAGATGTCTGGCTTTGCCGTGTGTGTCGCCTTGCGGCAGGAAGTGGATGCATCGCTGCCGATCGTCATGGTGACCGGATTGGACGACATGGCCTCGGTTGAAACCGCCTATCAGTCGGGCGCCACCGATTTCATCGCCAAACCTTTCAACTGGGCATTGATTGGCCACCGGGCACGTTACTTGATGCGAGGCCATCAGGCCGTGGTGGAGTTGCGCTCTGCCAATGCGCGCAATGCAGCCATTCTGCAAGCCATTCCAGACTTTCTCTTTGAGGTCGATAGCGAGGGGCGGTTTCTGTCGGCGCACTCGCCGCGCTCCGAGCTGCTGGCGGCGCCAACCGAGTCCGTATTGGGAAAAACCTTGAGCGAGGTTCTGCCGCCCGACGTTGCGCAAATCTGCACGGCTGCACTTGCCGAGGCACTTACCCAAAGCAGATCGATAGGCAAACAATTCCAGGTGCAACGAGACGAAGGCATTTTTTGGTTCGAACTCTCGGTGGCCCTGAAGGACCAAGTGTCAGGGCAAAACGCCCAGTTCATCGGG
>JANNYX010000160.1:0-2659 GCA_031410295.1 Rhodoferax sp. | reverse complement strand
CTTTTGGAGCGTGGCGTTTCAAACGGTGGCTGCGCCCGTGCTTACTGCGGTGATGTACATGTTGATATTTGGCCACGTGTTGGAAGACCATGTGAAGGTGTACGACAAGGTCAGTTACACCGCTTTTCTGGTGCCGGGCCTCGTGATGATGAGCGTGTTGCAAAACGCCTTTGCCAACAGCTCGTCGTCGCTGATCCAGAGCAAGATCATGGGCAACTTGGTGTTCCTGCTGCTCACGCCACTGTCGCACTGGAACTGGTTTGTGGCCTACGTCGGCTCCAGCATTGTGCGCGGACTGCTGGTGGGCGTAGGGGTGTTTGCCGTCACCGCCTGGTTTGCCGAGTTGAGTTTTGTGGCGCCATGGTGGATTTTGATGTTTGCCATTCTTGGTGCCGCGTTGATGGGCACTCTGGGTTTGATCGCCGGCCTCTGGGCCGAAAAATTCGACCAGCTCGCGGCCTTTCAGAACTTTGCCATCATGCCGATGACGTTTTTAAGCGGCGTGTTTTATTCGATTCATTCCTTGCCCAGCTTCTGGCAAAACGTCAGCCACTTGAACCCGTTTTTCTACATGATTGACGGTTTCCGCTACGGCTTTTTTGGCGTCAGTGATGTGTCGCCTTGGCTCAGCCTGGGTGTCGTGGCCACGGCGTTGGCGCTGGTCAGTGTCATCACGGTGCACCTGCTGCGCATAGGCTACAAAATCCGCCACTAAGCCCCTTCACAAAGCAACGCGAAAATTCAATGACTTCCGAAGACTTAGAGGCCCTCATCATGGCCGGCTTGAAATGCGACCATTGCGACGTGGTGGGAGACGGCCGCCACTGGACCGCCACCATCGTCTCGCCGGAATTTGAAGGCAAGCGCGCCATCGCCCGCCACCAGCTCGTCTACGCCACCTTGGGCGCAAAGATGCATACCGACGAAGTGCATGCGCTATCGATGCGCACCCTGACGCCGGCGGAATGGGCTGCCGGGGCTCAATAGACCGTTTTTATGGACAAATTATTGATTCGGGGCGGCCGCACTTTGCACGGAACCGTGCAGATCAGCGGCGCCAAAAATGCCGCTTTGCCGCAGTTGTGCGCCACGCTGCTGACGGCAGAGCCGTGCACGCTTTTGAACGTGCCGCGCCTGCAGGATGTCGCCACGATGCAGCGGCTCATCCGCAACATGGGCGTGTCCATCGAGCGCTCTGCAGAGGGCGCCATCCGCGTTGACGCGAGCGGCTTGAGTTCGCCCGAAGCGCCCTACGAACTGGTCAAAACCATGCGCGCCTCGGTGTTGGCGCTGGGGCCGCTGCTGGCGCGTTTTGGCGAGGCCACAGTGTCCTTGCCAGGCGGCTGCGCCATTGGCTCGCGCCCGGTGGACCAGCACATCAAGGGTCTGATGGCCATGGGTGCCGAAATCACGGTCGAACACGGCTACATGATCGCCCGCCTGCCCCAGGGCCAGACGCGCTTGAAAGGCGCACGCATCGCCACCGACATGGTGACCGTCACCGGCACCGAGAATTTTCTGATGGCCGCGTCTTTAGCAGAGGGTGAAACCATTCTGGAAAACGCTGCGCAGGAGCCGGAAATTCCCGACCTCGCCGAAATGCTGATCAAGATGGGCGCGCGCATTGAGGGCCACGGCACCAGCCGCATCCGCATCCAGGGCGTGGCGAAACTGCATGGCTGCACGCACCAGGTGGTGGCCGACCGCATCGAGGCCGGCACATTTCTATGCGCCGTCGCCGCGACCGGTGGCGATGTTGTATTGCAAAGCGCGCGTGCCGACCACCTGGATGCCGTGATTGAAAAACTGCGTGATGCCGGCGCGACAGTCACGGCACTGGACCATGGCGTTCACATCCAGGCCGGCGGCCGCCTCAAAGCGCAAAGTTTCCGCACCACCGAATACCCGGGTTTCCCAACGGACATGCAGGCCCAGTTCATGGCGCTCAACTGCATCTCGATCGGCACTGCCAAAGTGACGGAAACCATCTTTGAAAACCGCTACATGCACGTCAACGAGATGGTGCGCCTGGGCGCGAACATCCTGATTGACGGCAAGGTGGCGGTGGTGGAGGGGGTTGAAAAACTCTCGGGCGCGACAGTGATGGCGACCGACCTGCGGGCCTCAGCCAGTCTGGTCATCGCCGGGCTGGTGGCCGATGGCGAAACGGTGGTGGACCGCATCTACCACCTGGATCGCGGCTACGACCAGATGGAATCGAAACTGCGCGGCATTGGCGCTGACATTGAGAGGCTGAAGTGATGACGCTTGCGCTATTGGGAGTGACGAATTGATTACGCTTGCGCTATCAAAGGGCCGCATCTTTGAAGAAACCTTGCCGCTGCTCGCCGCAGCCGGCATCGAGGTGCTGGAAGACCCGGACAAATCGCGCAAGCTGATTTTGGCCACCACCCAGGCTGGCGTTCGTGTGCTGGTGGTGCGCGCCACCGATGTGCCCACCTATGTGCAATATGGCGGCGCTGATCTGGGCATTACCGGCAAAGACACACTGATTGAACACGCGGCGGATTGGGGCGGCAGCACCAGCGCAGCCGGCCTGTACCAACCGCTGGATCTGCAAATTGCCAAGTGCCGCATCAGTGTCGCCGTGCGCACGGATTTTGATTACGCCAGCGCTGTGAAGCAAGGCAGCCGCCTG
>JANNYX010000159.1:0-3736 GCA_031410295.1 Rhodoferax sp. | reverse complement strand
CCGGTCCAACCCGGCGGCGTCGGGGCGCCGAAGTGGATGTAGGCGCCGTCCTTGATGGCAAGGCTCGCACGCAGTTCCTCCACGCGGTCGCGCAAGTCGTCCTGCACGACGAAGGCCTTGGCCTCGCAGTGGGTGGCGATGTAGCCGATCTCCGGCGCCGTCAGCCTGAAATTGATCGGCACGGCGACAAGCCCAGCGGCCGCCAGTGCGCTGTAAATCTCCATCCATTCGGCGCAGTTGTAGGCCAATAGGGCCACCCGGTCGCCTTTTTTCAGCCCAAGGCTCAGCAGGCCATTGGCCAGCTTGTTGCTTCGCTGGTGCCACTGGGCAAACGTGAGCGAACGGTGCGAGTCGCGCACCGCGATCTTGTGGGGGGTTAGCCGGGCGTGGGTTGCCACAGCCTCGGCCACGGTCAAGAGGTGATTCATGGGGTCTCCGGCAAAAGAAAAAACTGCACTTGATTGGCGCTCCTAAAAAAACTTCAAAACTCTGATTACATTTGTTATGCATGGATTGTTCTAATTTTAGAACTCTGAATTCAGAATACCATAAAATACTGTTTTTTTTAAACAATGAGCCTAGACATGACCTTATCCACCGTCTCCGATCAAAGCGCCGCAGCCCTCATCGCGCGCTTCCTGCGTGCCCGTGGCGTAACCACCGTCTTTGGCCTTTGCGGCGGCCACATCATGCCGATCTGGATGCGCCTGGATGCTGAGGGCATCCGCATCGTGGACGTGCGCGACGAGCGTGCGGCCGTCTACATGGCACACGCGCATGCGGAACTCACAGGCACCGTCGGTGTGGCGCTGGTCACCGCCGGGCCTGGGGTGACCAACGCCATGACTGGCATCGCCAACGCGCACGTGGCGCGGGCCGCTGTCATGGTGCTGTCTGGCACGCCGCCGCAGTTCCAGGAGAACCGGGGTGCGCTGCAAGACATGGTGCATACCGAATTCGTTCGGCCCATCACACGTTATGCGCGCACCGTTCGCAATGCCGATCTGGTGTTGCAGGAGTTGGACGAGGCCATGGCCCGTGCTTGCGGGCACGGCGGAGAACCAGGCCCGGTTTACCTCGATTTCCCGGTCGACACACTGCGCGCCAGTGTCTCGCCAGCGCTGCAATTGCCTGAGTATTTCCTGCCCCGCACGCCTGTCACGCTCACGCCAGATCAAGGCGCCGTCAAGCAAGCGGTCGAACTGCTTTGGAGCGCCAAGCGGCCGCTGGTGATCACGGGGCGGGGCGCGCGCGGCGCCGGCGCAGCCTTGCGCGAGCTGCTTGATCGCACCGGCGCGCTGTATTTGGACACGGGCGAGAGCCGTGGCCTGGCGCCAGAAGAACACCCCTCGGTGGTGGCGGCAATGCGCGGCACCGTCATGGGGGATGCCGATCTGGTTATCACCATCGGGCGCAAGCTTGACTTTCAGTTGGCCTATGGGTCGCCCGCCATTTTTGGTGCGGCGAGCTTCCTGCGCATCGCAGACAACGCTGGCGAGCTGCGTGACAACCGCCGTGGCGTGATCGAGTTGCTGGGCACGCCTGCGGCCACCCTGGAAGCGATGCTGGCGGTGGCTGGCAAGCGGCCTTCATCGGTTGACCGTGCCTGGGCGTTGCGGTACCGTACAGACCACCTGGCGCGGGCGCAGAAGCTCATCACCTCGATGAAGAATTCGCCCGCTGGCAGTGACGGCCTGATGCACCCGAACCGCTTGGTCGCGGCCCTGAGAGACGCTTTGCCCGCCGATGCTGTGGTCGTGGCGGACGGTGGTGATTTCTTGAGCTTCGTCCGCGTTGGCCTTTCCCCCACGACTTACTTGGACCCCGGCCCGCTGGGCTGCATTGGGGTGGGCACGCCTTTTGGTATCGCCGCCAGCCTGGCCTGCCCTGGGCGGGTCGTGGTCGTCGCCACGGGCGACGGCGCGTTTGGCTTTAACGCGATGGAGATCGATACCGCTGCCCGGCACAAGGCGCCGGTGCTGAGCGTGGTGGCAAACAACGGCGCCTGGGCCATCGAAGTGCGTGACCAGCAGGAAACTCACGGCAAGGTGGTCGGCACGCGCTTGCAGTTTTCAGACCATGCGGCCATGGCCCGAGCCTACGGACTGCACGGTGAACGGGTCGAAAAAGAGGCTGATCTTGCCGCTGCGATTCAACGTGCACTTAAAAATCTCCCCGCCGTGCTGGACGTTCTGGTAACGCCGCAGGCTGCGTCCTCCGATGCCAAGTCAGGCCTGGCCTGGGTGCCCGACCTGCAGGCGCTCGAAGCGTGGGATAAGGCCGAGCGACAGTGGCGTGCGAAGAGCGATTGAGGGCCAACTGCTGCGAAATTAGGGGCAATCCAAAGGAGTTGTTTTGTGCGTGAAACCCCATCGGGATCGCAAGGCAGTTATTCGCGTTCAGTAGCGGGCGGGCCGCAGAGGCCGGGGCGGGTAGCTACGCGAATGTCACCCGCCGCGAGAATTACCCGCTCGTTTAGTAAAGGCCCGGCGCGCGTCTCCTTCTTTATTTCGCTGCGCCACCCACCCCGGCCTCAGCGGCGATGACCGTGTTTGGTCTGCTAAAGTTGCTGGCTATGCGGATGCAGGGAAGTCCATTTGCGGCCGCTTGCCACCCACGCCTCGGAGGTTTAGTTCAACGTTGATGTAAGCGGAAGACGACGGCGCTACCGAATGTGCTGGAGCGCGCAAACGTACCCCGCCGTTGGCTGTCCGCTCGACCGAATCGTTATGCATCTTTCTTTCGACCGGCTCGTGGGGCTTGCTCAACTACGCCGGGCCCAGGGGTGACGATGACTTGAGTTCGAGCATTGGGCAACTTGTGCATGAGGCTGGCGACGGTGACTCCCTTCGCTTGGGCTTCTTGGAAGAGTTGATAGATGTCCTCACCACTGATCGTCTTGCCTTCTTCTGCCATGGTAAACGAGTCGAGCTTGAACGGGGCGGCATCTTCGTGATCGCCGGGAATTGTGCTGTTGACGATGTGCTCAACTGTCTCATCGCTTAGAACCGCGTTCATTCCTTCGCCGAAGGAAAACCGTTGCTTCATCTTCGAATTCGCGCGCATTGCCTCAATGTTGATAATGTCCATTTCGTTGAATGGGACGTGAAAGTCGCTGTACTTGATGAACGGGCGAAGATTGAACCGCATCTGAAAATGGTAGTGCTGATGCTTCGCGTGTTGGGAGGTGGCGTGTCCTTGGTAGTCGGACTCGGCGCAAGAGAACGCCCATTCCAGACTCTTGTACTTGATGGTGACCTCGAAGAGCTTCGTACCAGTTCCCTCCTCGGGTAGATCGTTGATGTTCTTCGCGAAGCCGTCTTGATTTGCTACCCACCGCAAGAAACTCTGGATTTGATAGAACCCGTATCGCGCGGCAAGCGCGGGCAGGTCATTCTTCTTGAAGCCCTTGGGCTTCAGTAGCCAATGCGGGCATGGGGCCTGCTTGCTGAACGCTGCAAGCGGTCGGTCACAAAGATAACAACTGCCTCTACCGAAGTGCTCAAGGAATCTCTGATACTCGGCCTCGGCGGCTCTATGATTCACTTCATTCCGGTGGGCTATCTCCTCAACGGAGAGTGTGGCAATGAATCGTGCATAGTCCTGGCCTTTGGCTCGAATTGCTTCACTCACAGCGATGCCTCGCGACTAGATGCATAACGCAATGTCCCCCGCAAAACCTGCGAAATATTCTGGGCGTTGCGGGTTACATGGGTCATGCGGCGCATCATAAGCT
>JANNYX010000158.1:0-5471 GCA_031410295.1 Rhodoferax sp. | reverse complement strand
CGCTAAACCACTTGGCGGCATCGATCATGGCGTTCAGAAAGATCAAGCTGGACATAAATATTATTTACGGATAAGTTCTAAATCGTTGCGATAGGGCGTTGCCCCTCCTCGGCGTGCTGCAGCACTGTCTTCGTTGGGGCGTCTACTCTCGCAACGATTTAGAAACGGAATAATGTGGTGTAAAAAGGCAACCTATGGAAAACAAATCGCACGCCCTGGCCGCTGGCGCCTTCGTCCTGCTGCTGGCGGCATTGATGGTGGCGCTGGGCGTCTGGCTCACCCGCGACACCGTCGCGCACATGACTTTCGACCTGAGCAGCCGCGAGTCGGTCACCGGCCTGCAAACCCAGGCTGCGGTGCGCTTTCGCGGGGTCAATGTCGGCAAGGTCGAGTCCATCGGGTTTGACTCGCAGGTGCCTGGCAACGTGCTGATCCGCATCGCCACCAATGCCAACGCGCCGATCACCCAATCCACCTTCGCCACGCTCGGGTTTCAGGGTGTCACCGGCCTGGCCTTTGTACAGCTTGACGACACCGGCGCGTCCAAGGAGCCGCTGCTCTCCAACCCGGACGTGCCGGCGCGTATACCAATGCGCGCGAGCCTGCTGGCGAAACTCTCGAACCAGGGTGAAACCATCCTGGTCCAGCTGGAAGAAACCAGCCGCCGCATCAACTTGCTGTTGGCGCCCGAGAACCAGAAAACCCTGTTTGTGGCGATCGAGGACATCGGCAAGACCGCCAAAGACGTGAGCGAGTCGGTCAAGGTCTTCGGCCAGGCCGCCACCAGCCTGCAGCAGTTCTCGGCCAACGCCAACCGCATCCTGGACTTTCAGTTCGGGCCGCAAAAAATGAACCTGCCCAAGCTGGTCGAGGACTTCACCATCACCTTGAAAAACCTCCAGGGCACGTCCGAGCGCATCGGCGCCACCGCCGACGAAGCCAAAGGCGCTGCCAGCGATTTCCGCCAGGCGGCGAAAACCCTGAGCCAGCCCGGTGGCGCCCTGGACAAACTCGGCCAGAGCGCTGATAGCCTGAGCCAGCTTGGGCAAAGTCTCACGGTGCAGACCCTGCCGCGCCTGAACCGCACTTCGGAAGACGCCGCCCGCACCCTGCGCCAGGTTGGCAAAAGCGCCAGCACGCTCAATGAAAATCCGCAGGCACTGATTTTTGGCAATGGCGCCCTGCAACCCGGGCCCGGTGAAAGCGGCTTCAACGCGCCGGGCGCCCGGCCGTGAAACGCCGGTCCCGCCTGCTGCCGCCTGCCACCGCCCGACCACTACCCGCCACCACTGACCACCACCCGCCATGACCAGCCGCCCAAGGGCGCCCGCACATTGAAAAAAAGACGCATCACGATGACGCCCCAACCAATCACTATTAAAAATATAGCAAACATGGCCCATTCTTTGTCGGCCTTATTGCTGTTTTTATCATCAACGTGGCTATTGACGGCCTGCGGCGTACTGCCGGACAAACCGCGCCCTGCCACCAGCTACGATTTTGGCCCGGGCTTCGGAGTTCCGACTGTGCTTATCTCTGCGTCCGAAGTTTCGCCAGAGCGCCCGGCCAGCCCCGCGCCAGGCCTGCCCGCCTTGGTGCTGCTGGAAGTTGAATCCACCGCCGCGTTGGACAGCAACGCGCTCTTGTACCGACTGGCCTACGCTGACGCGCAGGCCCTGCACCCCTACGCACAGGCGCGCTGGAGCATGCCGCCAGCGCAACTGCTGCGCCAGCAAGTGCGCACGCAGTTGGGGGCGATACGGCCGCTGCTGCTGGCCGGTGAAAGTGTCGTCGGCGCGGCGGCGCCGGGGAAATTGCGGCTGGAACACGAAGAATTCAGCCAGGTGTTTGAAACCGCCCGCGCCCGCAGCGGCCTGGTGCGCCTGCGCGCCAGCGTCACACAGTCATCGGCCCAGGGCGAGCGCCTGCTGGGGCAGCGCGGCTTCAGCGTGCAGCGCCCGGCGCCATCGCCCGACGCGCCCGGTGGCGTGCGCGCCCTGTCGGCGGCGACACAAGGCGCGGTGACTGAATTGGCGGCCTGGCTGGCGCAGTTGCGCTAGCGCCGGCGGCAATGCGCCCAAGGCTGCGCCATCCCTGGTCCTGATGTCATGAACGAGCTGTCAAGAACGAGCTGTCATGAGCAAACTGTGGTGAGCGACCTGTCATGAGCGAGCCGGTCGAATCCCCAACCAGCGCCAGTCTGGCCGCTGCCGGGCTCGAGGTGATCGGTTTGTGTGACGACCTCACCGGGCGCCTGCACGCCTGGAAACACAACGCGCCGCTGGTGGAAGATCTCTCACTCGAAGAAGCCGCCATCCTGGGCGCCTTGATGCCCAAAGTGCGCGTGCGCGCCGGCCAGCCCCTGATCCGCGAAGGTGACCTGGGCGACTGGATGCTGCTGCTTTTGAGCGGCACTGTAAACGTCACAAAAACCGGCGAATCGGGCGAACCCTCGTGGATGGGGGTGGTCAAATTTGGCGCGGCCGTGGGCGAAATGTCGATGCTCGACGGCTCGCCGCGCTACGCCACCTGCACCGCCATTGACGACGTCGAAGCCGGCGTGTTGACCCGCGCCACCGTTGCCACCCTGATCCGCGATCACCCCGGCATCGGCGCCAAACTGCTGGTGAAACTCACCCAGCTGCTGGCCCAGCGCCTGCGCAACACCAGCAACCAGGTGGTGAAGCTGCTGCAGCAGGGGGTGAAACAAGACCGGGAAAAAACTGCAACTTTAAATTTAGTGAAATAAAAATTGCTATAAGGCCGTCAGATAATATAAATAGTGTGCTATTAATAATTTACTGATAATGGATAAAAATACTTCAATATTATTGTTAATTTACTTATTAAACGTAAAGTATGCCTCTTAGCTGGAACGAGATCAAATCCCGCGCGCTGACCTTTAGCCGCACCTGGGCCGACGCCGCCAATGAAAAGAGCGAGGCCAAGCCGTTCTGGATCGACTTCTTCGAAATCTTCGGCATCACCAACAAGCGCGTGGCGAGCTTTGAACACGCCGTCAAAAAGCTGCCCGGCCGTGACGCCAAGTTCGATGGCTACATTGACCTGTTCTGGCCCGGCATGTTGCTGGTCGAGCACAAGTCGCGCGGCAAAGACCTCGACCGGGCGCTGACGCAGGCGCTGGATTATTTCCCCGGCATCGCCGAGCGCGACTTGCCGCAACTGGTGATCGAATGCGACTTTGCGCGCTTTCGCGTGCAGCGCCTGGCCACGGGCGAGACCTTTGCGTTCGACTTGAAAGACCTGCATAAAAACATCAAGCTGTTTGGTTTTGTGGCGGGTTACAAGGCGCTGGAAATCAAGCCGCAAGACCCCGTGAATGTCAAGGCCGCCGAGCGCATGGGCAAGCTGCACGATGCCTTGAAGGCCTCCGGCTACGTCGACCACGCGCTCGAAGTGCTGCTGGTGCGCCTGCTGTTCTGCCTGTTTGCTGACGACACCGGCATCTTCCAGCCCGCGCAGTCATTCCGCACTTTTGTCGAGGAGCGCACGGCGGTGGACGGCTCCGACCTGGGTTCACGGCTCGGCCAGTTGTTCCAGGCGCTCAACACCGAAGAAGGCAAACGCAGCAAAGCACTGGACGAGCAGATTTCCGCGTTCCCGTATGTCAACGGCAAGCTTTTTTCTGAAGTCCTTCCCATGGCCGACTTCTCCAGCGCCATGCGTGAAGCGTTGGTGGACGCCTGTGCGCTGGAATGGTCGGCCATCAGCCCGGCCATCTTCGGCAGCCTGTTCCAGAGCATCATGGACGTGAAATCTCGCCGCAACCTGGGCGCGCATTACACGTCCGAGGAAAACATCCTCAAGCTCATCAAGCCGCTGTTTCTGGATGGCTTGTGGGCCGAGTTTGAAAAGGTCAAGCGCCAGAAAAACCGGCTGTTTGAATTTCACAAGAAACTGCGCACCCTCACGTTTCTGGACCCGGCCTGCGGCTGCGGGAATTTTCTGGTCATCGCCTACCGGGAGTTGCGCGAATTGGAACTGGCTGTGCTGCGGGCCAGCATTCTCGATGCGCAGATGGGTGTAGACGTCCACGGGCTGATCAATTTGGATGTGGACCAGTTTTACGGCATCGAAATTGAAGAGTTCCCGGCGCAAATCGCGCAGGTCGCCATGTGGTTGATGGACCATCAAATGAATGTGAGGCTGAGCGAAGAGTTCGGTTTTTACTTTGCGCGTATCCCCCTGCGTACGTCGCCGCATATTGCGCATGCAAACGCGCTCCAACTGGACTGGAACGAGGTGCTGCCTGCTGAGCGGTGCAGTTACGTGCTGGGGAATCCGCCTTTTGTAGGCGCCAAGTTCATGAGCGATGCTCAGCGCGCCGACACACGGGCCGTGTTTGCGGGCATTGACAACGCCGGATTGCTGGATTTTGTGGCGGCCTGGTATGTGAAGGCGGCGCAATACGTTCGTGCTGTAGAACCGGTGTTGGCAGGGCAGATGCCGGGGGCTCATACGCTTCGCTTTTTGAAATCGCCCCCGACATCCGCCCTGCCAGCGCCTTCCCCCGTTCGCTGCGCCTTTGTCTCCACCAACAGCATCACGCAAGGGGAGCAGGTTGGCGTGCTCTGGGGCTGGTTGTTGGCGCAGGGCATTCACATTCACTTTGCGCACCGTACTTTTAGCTGGAGCAATGAGGCATCGGGCAAAGCCGCCGTGCACTGCGTGATCATCGGTTTCGGTCTCGAAGACTTGCCGGGCAAGGTGATTTACGAATACGACGACATCCGGGGTGCAGCGCATGCGGTGTCGGCCCACAACATTAACCCGTATCTGGTGGATGCAGCTGATCTCGTGCTTCTTCGCCGTTCCACGCCAATATGCAGGGCACCCGAAATTGCAATTGGAAATAAACCGATTGATGGCGGCTTTTATTTGTTTGCACCAGAGGAGAAAAATGAATTCCTGCGCCTAGAGCCCGGGGCTGCAAAGTACTTCCGAAGCTGGATGGGTTCCAAAGAGTTTATCAATAGCATTGAGCGGTGGTGTCTCTGGTTGCGCGAAGCGACTCCGACTGAGCTACGCGCTATGCCTGAAGTCATGAAGCGAGTGGAAGCTGTGAGGAAAGTACGACTGGGAACCGGGCCGAATAACAAGGGACAGTACGCAGGAAAGCCGCCACCGGAATCAACTCAGAAGCTTGCGGCCACGCCGACGCGGTTTCATGTGGAAAATCTGCCCAACAAGCCGTACTTGGTCATGCCGGAGGTTTCTTCCGAGGCCCGGGTTTACATTCCGCTAGGTTATCTCACGCCAGAAACGCTGGCCAGCAACAAGCTGCGGTTGCTTCCATCAGTTGAGCTTTGGCAGTTTGGAGTTTTGCATTCGTCGATGCACATGGCGTGGACGCGTTATACCTGTGGTCGGCTCAAAAGCGACTTTCAATACTCTATTCACATTGTCTACAACAACTTCCCCTGGCCCGATTTCCCTCAAATTTCCAATTC
>JANNYX010000157.1:0-2421 GCA_031410295.1 Rhodoferax sp. | reverse complement strand
GCAGAACCTGGCGCGCACGCTGGAGCGTGGCCGCTTTGACGGTGTGTTTTTTGCCGACAGCCCGGCCACGCACGCGGTGTATAAAAGCAGCGTGGTGCCGTCGGTGCAATACGGCGCGTCGTGGCCCAACCACGACCCGATGCCGTTGGTGGCCATCATGGCGGCGGCGACGAAACATTTGGGCATCGGCGTCACGCTTTCCACCACAGGCACCACGCCTTACCTTGCCACACGGCGCATCTCGACATTGAATTATCTAAGCCGTGGCCGCGTCGGCTGGAATATCGTCTCGGGCTTCAGCAATGCCGAACACATGGCCAACGGCATGGGCGTGCAGATGGCGCACGATGAGCGTTATGACCAGGCCGACGAGTTCATGGCGATCTGTCATGAGCTGTGGAACAGCGTGCCGCGCGACGCGATCTTGAAGAACGCCGCGACTGGCCAGTTCGCCGACCCGGCGAAGATCAAGCAGGTCGATTTCAAAGGCAAATATTTGAGCTGCAAGGCGGTGGCGCCGGTGTTGCCGTCGGACTATGGGCTGCCATTGTTGTTTCAGGCCGGCTCCTCCGGGCGCGGCATGAAGTTCGCCATGGACCATGCCGAGGTGATCTTCGCCATCCAGGGCCACGTGCCCGGCATGAAGAAAAGCATGGACCAATTGGGCGCCGCTTCGAAAGAATACGGCAAAAGCGCCGAGCCCAAGGTGTTGTATGGCCTGCAGCCCATCGTTCGCAGCACCGAGCTGGAAGCGAAACAACGCGCCGAGGAACTCAAGGAACGCATTCCGCTGGACGCCATCCTGGCGCGGCTCTCCGGCGTGTTTGGGGTGGATTTGAGCAAGTTTGACCCGGACCTGCCGCTGTCTGAAATGGACACCCAGGCCTCTCGTGGATTGATGTCGGCCACGCTCACTGCGGCGGACGGCAAAGCAGTGACATTGCGCGCTGCAGCAGCGCAGTGGGCGCTGTCTGTCGCCATCCCGCAGGTCATTGGCACGCCGGAGCAGGTGGCCAATGAAATCGAACAGGCCTGGCGCGAGACGGGGTGTTATGGCTTCAACCTGAGCCCCACCACCAACCCCGACAGTGTGGAAGATTTTGTCGACCAGGTGGTGCCAATTTTACAGAAGCGCGGCGTCTACCGTACCGAATACGAAGGTGAAACCTTCCGCCAGAACTTGATGGGCTGATGAGCAAGCGGCATTGGCAAACTACTTTCTACCTTCGATGAACGCCCTGACAAAAGAACAAACGGCAGCGACCATTGACCCGGCCGAGCTGCGCCGCTGCCTGGGCTCGTTCGTCACCGGCGTCACGGTGATCACTGCGCTGGACGATGAGGGCAGGCCTATCGGCATGACCGCCAACTCGTTCAATTCGGTGTCGCTGGACCCGCCCTTGATCGTCTGGAGTTTGCGCACCAATGCGCGGGCGTTTCCGGTGTACAGCAAGGCCAAACGGTTCATTGTCAACATCCTCTCGGAGGACCAGGTGGAAGTATCGAACCGTTTTGCCAAATCAGGGCCCGACCGTTTTGACGGTGTTGCCATCACACCCGGCATTGACGGCCTGCCACTGATCGATGGCTGCTCAGCCCACCTTGAGTGCCACACCGAGGCAACCTACCCCGGCGGCGACCACCTTTTGTTCCTCGGCAGGGTCGAACGCATTGTGGGCAGCGCGCGCAAGCCGCTGGCCTTTGGCGCCGGCAAATACATGGTGGTGCACCCGTATGACATCGGCGCTGAATCTGGCACAGGCTCAGGCAACGTCGCCACACTCAATGCCGTCCACCTGGCCCGCCCGATTCTGGAAGACTTGAACCGCGAAACCGACAAAACAGTGGGCCTGGGCGTCTGGGGCAATCTGGGTCCCACGCTGATCTGGTGGATCGAAGCGCGCAAGGCGTTGCACGTGCGCCTGCGCTGCGGCATGGTGTTGCCACTTTTGGGCTCCTCCACGGGCAAGGTATTTGCGGCGTTTTCGGAGCCGCAACTCACCGCGCGTTACCTGGATGCCGAAATCGCCGCCGTGCAGCACTTGCCCGATTCGCCATTTCGCACGCGCGAAGCGGTGGATGTGCACCTGGCCGTAGTGCGCGAGCAGCGTCTGGCCTCAATTTACGACGCCATCATCCTGGACGTTAACGAGCTGGGTGTGAATGCCGTGAGCGCGCCGGTGTTTGATGCTGCCGGCGCCATCGTACTGGCGTTGACCATGATGGGTGAAGCCAGTTTCAACGAACACGATCCGGCCGTTGCCAAGCTGCGCGACGCGGCGCGGCGCCTGTCGGCCCGATTGGGGCACCGGTCATGAGCGCAGTCCTGCCAAAACCGAACGCCTGGAACCGCTGGGGCCCGCAGGATGAAAAAGGCGCGCTGAATTTCATCGGCCCGGATGAAGTCAAACGCGCCAGTGG
>JANNYX010000156.1:0-9656 GCA_031410295.1 Rhodoferax sp. | reverse complement strand
GCAAACGGTTCCAGCATCGCCCTGTTGCTTGAGCACAAAGGCGCGTCGGTCCTGCTGGCTGCCGACGCCTACGCGCCTGTGCTGATCGAGGCACTGCAGGCGCTGGCCAGGCATCGCGCGGCGCCGCTGCCCTGGCAGTTCGACGTTTTCAAGCTCAGCCACCATGGCAGCCGCGCAAACATCACCAGCAATCTGTTCGCGGCAGTGCAGGCGCAGCATTACATCGTCAGCACCAACGGCGCCATCTTCGGCCACCCGGACGAGGAAGCCATCGCCAGAGCCATCGTCCATGGAGGCTCACAACGCACGATCTGGTTCAACTACCGCAACGACCACACGGCGAGGTGGGACGAACCCCAATTGCGCAAGCTTCATGACTATTCGGTGGCCATGCCGCCGCTCGGCCCAGGCGCTGTGCTGATCGAGATCGGTCAGAGCAGGAAGCGCGGTTGATTCCCCGAGGGGCAGGTGTCAGTTGTTCAGCACGGCTAGGAGGTACAACGACGTTCACGAATGATTTAGAAATGGAATCACTTCACGGCGTTCGGGAAGAACACCTGCCCGCCGTCAATCCTGTAGCCGGCAATCGCTGCCTGGCCCACAGGTGAAATCACCCAGTCGACAAACTTCTGCGCCTCCGTGGTTTTGACATGCGGGTGTTTCGCCGGGTTGACCAGCATCACGCCATATTGGTTGAAGAGTTTTTTGTCGCCCTCGACCAGCACCACCAAGTCGCCGCGGTTTTTGAAAGCCTGCCAGGTGCCCCGGTCTGTCAGCGCATAAGCGTTGCTGCTGGAGGCAATGTTCAGCGCCGCGCCCATGCCGCAGCCACATTCCCGGTAACCCTCACCTTTGCCGCTGCCGCTGCCGCCGCTGCCTTTGGCCGCACCTGCGCCTGCGGCTTCCCAGTAACGCAACTCGGCGGCGTGGGTGCCGCTTTTGTCGCCCCTTGAAATGAAGGGTGACTGCCTGCTGGCGATTTTTTTCAGGCCTTCCAGGATGTCGCGGCCCTTTGCGCCGGCCGGGTCGCCCTTTGGGCCCACAACGACAAAGTCGTTGACCATCACGTCAAAACGTTGCACCGCAAAACCAGCGGCGACGAATTTTTCCTCGGCAGATTTGTCGTGCACAAACAGCACATCGGCGTCACCCCGGCGGCCCATGTCAAGCGCCTGGCCGGTGCCCAGGGCGACCACTTTGATGTCGATGCCGCTGGCTTTTTTGAATTCAGGCAGCAGGTGGGCAAATAGGCCCGACTGCTCGGTGGACGTGGTTGACGCCATCACGATGCTCGGCGTTTGCGCCATCGCCATTGACATCAGACCGTTGAATGCTATTATTAATATAGCACAGTATCTATATATTATGACGGCCTTAGCCCGTAATTCTTTAGATAATTTCAAGTCAACTCGCGTTTGACAAAAAAATGGGCCTCGGGGAATTGGTGCTTCAACATATTCCCTTCAAAAAAATCCGCGACCGGAAGGTCCGCCAGAATTCGCCCTTTTTCCAGGTAAACCACGCGTGACGCCAGGCGTTTGACCTGACCCAGGTTGTGGCTGGCGAAGACCACCGTCATGTCCGCCGTCAACAGGGCGATCAAGGCCTCCACCTCGCGTTTGGCGTGCGGGTCCAGGTTGGCGGTGGGCTCGTCCAGCAGCAACATGTCGGGTGCCAGCACCCAGGCGCGCGCCAGGGCCAGGCGCTGCTGCTGGCCACCCGAAAGGGTTTTGGCGTTGCGCAGGGCCAACTCGGTCAGGCCGACGCGTTGCAACGCTGTCAAAGCCCGGGTCTTGGCCCTTTGCCAAGGTTCGCCGCGCAGCCACAGACCCAACGCCACGTTGTTCAAACTGCTGGTGCGCAACACATACGGGCGCTGGAACAGCATGGCCTGGCGTTTTGGCGAAGGCAAGTCAGCCGCACCAGCGCTGGGTTTGACCAGGCCGTGCAGCAGCCGCAAGAGCGAGCTTTTGCCGCTGCCGTTGCTGCCAACCAGCGCCACCCTCTGTCCGGGCTGGATTGACAGGTTGACGCCGCGCAAGGCGGCGACCGCGCCAAAACGCAGATCCACCCCGCTTAGGTTGCACAGGGGTGACTCGGTTGCGATGTTGTCCCGCTTCATGCTTCAAGCGCTCGCGTAACCCGCATTTGGCCGCAGTTCTCCGCCTTCGCGACGCTCGCGCCAGCGTTTGACGAGGCCAATCAGCGCGTTGAGCAAGAGCACTACACCCAGCAACACCAGGCCCAGCGCCAGCGCCAACGGCAAATCGCCCTTGCTGGTTTCGAGCGCGATGGCGGTGGTCATGACGCGGGTGAAACCGTCGATATTGCCGCCCACGATCATCACCGCGCCCACTTCGGAGATGGCGCGGCCAAAGGCGGCGATCAACACCGTCAAGAGGGCATACCGCTCATCCCAGGCCAGGATGCAACTGCGCAGGAAGGGGCCGGCGCCAAGCGATGCGATCTGGTCGCCGTGGCGCGTCTGCGCGTCTTCCACACACTGGCGCGTCAGCGCCGTGACCACCGGCAGCACCAGGATCGCCTGCGCCAGCACCATCGCCTTGAAGCTGAAAAGCCAGCCCAGAAACCCGAGTGGGCCGCTGCGTGACAACAAGAGGTAGACCACCAGCCCGACCACCACCGAAGGCACCGACAGCAGGGTATTGAGCACGGCCAGCACGGCGTTGCGTCCAAAGAACCGTGTGGCGCCGAGCCAGGCGCCCAGGGCCAGGCCGAAGCCGCAGGCCAACAGGCAGGCGCTGGCGCTGACGGCCAGTGATCGCCCGACGATGGCCAGAAGGCCGTTGTCCAAGGCGCCAATGAGGCCGAGCGCTGTGACCGCGCCTTCAGTGAATGTCGTCATGGGTCAAGGGCATTGGGGTATCGTAGGCGGTTGTTTATTTCCCCACCATAGGCACCCGTTTGCATAGGCTGCTTTTCAATTACACACTGGTCCGTCAGCAAGAGGCCGATCGCGTCGCTGTGCCGGGCACGGCGCTGGTGCGCAACCCCTTGATTGATTTGCTCCAGGCCGTGGCGCAAAGCGGTTCAATTTCAGGGGCGGCGCGGCGTTTGAACCTGTCGTACCGGCACGTCTGGGGTGAACTCAAGCGCTGGGAGCAGGTGTTGGGCCACGATCTGGTGGTCTGGGAGAAAGGCAAATCAGCACAACTGACCGAGTTCGCCAGCAAACTCCTGTGGGCCGAAGCCCAGGCCCAAGCCCGGCTGGCGCCGCAAATCGAGGCCTTGCGCAGCGCGCTTGAACGCACTTTCTCGGTGGCTTTTGACGATGCGGCGCACGTGGTCACGCTGTATGCCAGCCACGACGACGCCCTGGCTGCCTTGCGTGAACACGCCTTGCAGCTGGACCCGGGCGCGCTGCATCTGGACATCCGTTTCACCGGCAGCGTGGACGCCATCCGCGCGCTCAACGAGGGGCGCTGCGTGATGGCCGGTTTCCACACCTTGCCCCAACCGGCACCCGGCTCGCTGGCACAACGCACTTACCAGCCCCTGCTGCAACCGGGGCGGCACAAGGTGATCGGCTTTGCGGACCGTGCGCAGGGTTTGATGGTGGCGCCGGGCAACCCGCTTCGCCTCTCAAGTCTGCACGATGTGGCCCGGCAAAAGGCGCGTTTTGCCAACCGCGCGCTGGGCACGGGAACCCGGCTGTTGCTGGACGAGTTGTTGGGTCAAAACGCGCTTGCGCCAGATCAAATCCGTGGTTACGACCACCCAGAGCCCTCGCATGCGGCGGTGGCGCAAGCGGTGGCGGGCGGCATCGCCGACGTCGGTTTGGGCATTGAAGCCGCAGCGCGCGCCAGGGGCCTGGACTTTGTTGCGCTGGCGCAGGAGCGTTACCACCTGGTGTGCCTCAAGGACGCGCTGGAACAAGCGCCGGTTGCAGCCTTGCGTGAAGTGTTGCAGTCAGCCGCCTGGCACGAAGTGATCAACCGCATTGCCGGCTACCAAAGCGCCAACAGTGGGAATGTGCTGGCCTTGAGCCAGGTCTTGCCTTGGTGGAATTTCAAAAAGAAAAGAGCAATAAGGCCGTCATAGAATATACAAAGCATGCTATGTATAATATAGCATAGAAAATGGCGTCAACGGCGCAACACAACTAGACGGCGCAGGTGCGAAAGCCACAAAACAGCTGGTCTTGGGTGGGCAGGGCAAAATTGCGGAATTTGGGGGATCGCACGCGCGCCTGTGTAGCGAAAGACGCGCCTCGAAGCACCTTGTGGGTGCCAAATGCCGGCTCTGAATAGGCCGCCCACGGTCCGGGTTCAAAACCGGGATAAGGCCGCAGGGTGCTGGCGGTCCACTCCCACACTTCGCCCCAATGGAAACCGCGGCGCAGCGCCACGTGCGCGGCGACTTCCCATTCCACTTCGGCGGGCAACCGGCGCCCGGCCCAACGCGCCCAGGCATCGGCTTCAAACCAGTTGAGATGGGTCGCACACTGGCCGCCCAACATGCGCCGCGGTTTGCCGAAACGGGTTTGCATCACGGCGCCGCTGGCGACACCAATCTGGTCCACATAACGCGGCCCGCGGCGGCCTTCTTCGACGGATTTTTGCGTAAGCCAGCGCCAGCCATCGGCGTGCCAGAACTCCGCCCGGTCATATCCGCCATCATCGACAAACTCGACAAATTGCGCCCAGGACACCGCCTGCGCATCGATCTCGAACTCTGGCACCGGGTCGTCAAACGCCGGCAATTCGTTGTCGAATGCAAAGCCGTCACCGGCCGCGCAACCGGCGCGCCAGCGCGTCGCCGGAATCAGAAGGGGGTCGCGCTGGGCCGATGGACCGGGCAAGCCGATTTGCAGGGCCAGTCCCATGGTTTGCGCGATGACCAGCAGGTCTTCGGCGCACCTGTCTTCCTGGAAAAGGGTCAGGCGGAAAAAATACAGGCCGTCATCGCTGTCCTGCGCTTTGTCCAGCAATTCCAGTGTGGTTTCCAGCGTTTCAAGCAGGTAGGCCCGGGTACGGGTGTCGTCTGGCAACGGCGGGGCATGGATGACCGGTGTTGGCGGATCGAATTGATGCCATGCCGCGTCTGCGACGGGGTCGATAGAGGCAAGCCGGATCGCGCTGCCGTCACAACGCGGCCCCAGTGCGCGCTGCACATTGCGGGCTATCCACCACTCCTGGAACCATGCCACATGCGCCAGCGCCTGCAGGGCCAGCGCGTGGGCCACCTCTGACTTTTCGAACTGAGCGGCCAGGTGCAACGCGTGGTTGCGCGTGTCCATCAAAGCCACCGAGAGTTGCTCTTTTCTGGCACGTCGAAAATCGCTGGCAATACCTGACGGAGAGAGAGTTTGGGGCATGACTTTTGGATGACGGTTTTGAGAGGGAATTTATAAGGGAAACCCCCTGCCGGAGCAGTCTAATCTGTTTCTACAATCCGCAGCAGCAGCAGCCGTTCTCAGCATCCCGCTTGGCGTCTGTTCACTTTCTGAATGGAGAACAGTTTATGGATCGTCGTCTAGTCATCAAGAACGCGGGTATTGCAGGTATTTTGGCGGCCGGTGCCGCACCCGCGGTCGTGCACGCGCAGGCCAATGTGCGCTGGCGCCTTACGTCCAGCTTCCCCAAGTCGCTCGACACCCTGTTTGGCGTGGCCGATGTGTTCGCCAAGAAGGTCAGCGACATGACGGGCGGCAAGTTTGTCATCTCGACCCATGCTGCTGGCGAAATCGTACCCGCGTTTGGCACGGTCGATGCCGTCCAGAACGGCACGGTTGAGTGCGCCAACACCGCGCCCTACTACTATTTCGGCAAGGACCCGACATTCGCCATTGGCTGCGCCATCCCCTTTGGCCTGAACAGCCGCCAGATGACAGCCTGGATGTACGAAGGCAATGGCCTCAAACTGATGCGTGAGTTCTACAAAACCTACAACATCATCAGCTTCCCGATGGGCAACACGGGTGCGCAAATGGGTGGCTGGTTCAGGAAGCCGATCACTTCGATAGCCGACATCAAGGGCCTGAAGTTCCGCACCGGCGGCTTCAGCGGCGTGATCTGGGAGCGCATTGGCGGCGTGGCGGTCAACATTCCCGGTGGCGAAATTTACGCGGCGCTGGAAAAAGGCACGATCGATGCCGCCGAGTGGGTCGGCCCCTATGACGATCAAAAATTGGGCTTCAACAAGATTGCCCAGAACTACGCCTACCCCGGCTACTGGGAAGGCGGCCCGCAACTGGACTTGCACGTCAACATCAAAGCCTACGACGCGCTGTCGTCTGAATACAAGGCGATTGTCGAGGCCGCATCGGCTTACGCCCACATCGACATGCAAGCCAAATACGACGCCCGCAACTCCACCGCCCTTAAACAGCTCGTGGCTGGCGGCACCAAGCTGTTCCGCTTCCCCAAAGACTTGATGGATGGTGCGTTCAAGGCCTCCATGGACACATATTCCGAGTTGTCGGCCAAAAACCCAGCCTGGAAGAAGGTCTACGAGGACTACGCCGTCTTCCGCCGCGACGCCAACCTGTGGTTCCGCTTCACGGAAGCGGCGTTTGACGATTACATGCAGGCCGCCAAACTGTAAAAAAACCGAGCCAGCCAAAATGGGCGCCAAGTGAGCGCCAAGAAAATGCCCCGCAAGTGCGGGGCATTTTTGTTGCCCGGCCCAGAACACAATGGTCCCGGGCAGCCCGCGCTCAGTTCTACTTCTTCTTGTCCGCCTCCAACGCCCGTTTCACAGCCTCCATCGGGTCTTCGGCTTGGCCCTCGCCCTTAGGCGCGGCCTTGAGGTCTGCCCCATCCGGTTTGCCGGCATCACCAGGCTTTGGCGCTTCGAGCGTCGGCGCTTCTTTTCCATAACCCCGGCCACCGCCCATTTTTTGGATATCGTCACCGGCTTTGTTGATGTCCAGCACCTTTTCCTTGTCCAGGAAGATGGTGACGGACTGCGGAATAAAAATCACCACCGCCACCAAAATCAGCTGCAGGAAAATGAAGGGAATGGAACCCAGGTAAATATCCTTTGATTCGACTTTGCGCGGCAGCGAACCGTTTTTGTGCAGGGTGTCGGCGATGCCGCGCAGGTAGAAAAGCGCGAAGCCGAAGGGCGGGTGCATGAAGCTGGTCTGCATGTTGACGCAGATCATCACGCCGAACCAGATGAGGTCGATGCCGAGTTTGGCGGCCACGGGGGCCAGGAACGGAATGATGATGAAGGCGATCTCGAAAAAGTCGAGGAAAAACGCCAGGAAGAAGATGAAGATGTTGACGGCGATCAAAAAGCCGATCTGCCCGCCCGGCAGGCCCGCCAGCATGTGCTCGATCCAGATGCCGCCATCCACGCCCTGGAACACCAGCGAGAAAACGCGCGAGCCGATCAGGATGTAGACCACCATCGCGGTCAGGCGCATGGTGCCGACCATGGCCTGGCGGGTCAAGTCCCAGGTCAGGCGCTTGCTCATCCAGGCCAACAGGAAGGCGCCCATCGCGCCCATCGCCCCAGCTTCTGTCGGCGTGGCCACGGCAACGTCCAGGCCCGGCAAGCCGCCCATGCTGCCCAGCACCGTGAAAATCAGCACGGCCGAGGGCACAATGCCTTTCAAGCATTTGCGGTACAACGGCCAGCCATTGAGCTCGCGCGACTCCTTGGGCACGCCGGGCAGCGCTTCTGGGCGCAGACGCGTGAGCACGTAGGTGTAGATCGCGAACAAAAGCACCTGCAATATCGACGGCCCCCAGGCGCCCTTGTACATGTCGCCCACGGACTTGCCCAACTGGTCAGCCAGCACAATCAACACCAGCGACGGCGGCACCAGCTGTGTGATGGTGCCCGACGCCGCCAGCACGCCAGTGGCGTAGCGGATGTTGTAGTTCCAGCGCATCATCACCGGCAGCGAGATCATGGCCATGGCGATCACCTGGCCGGCTACCGTGCCGGTGATCGCGCCCAGGATGAAGCCGACAATGATGACCGAATACCCCAGACCGCCCTTGACGGTGCCGAACATCTGGCCCATGGAGTCGAGCATGTCTTCGGCCAGACCGCAGCGCTCCAGGATGGTCCCCATCAAGGTGAAGAACGGAATGGCCAGCAGCAGGTCATTGGACAAAATGCCAAACACATTCAAGGGCAGCGCCGTCATGAAGGACTGGGGGAACCAGCCCATGTAGACCGCGAAATAACCGCTGCCCAGCCCCAACGCCGCCAGCGAAAACGCCACCGGAAAGCCGATCAGCATGATGATGATCAGACCCGCGAACATCAGCGGGGCGAATTCTTGCATCGTCATTGCAGGGGCCTCTCGTAGTGGAAGTCGCCTTCGTACTGATGTGTCAGCCACGCGAAGCGCTTGATGATCTCGGACAACCCTTGCAGCAGGATCAATGTAAAACCAAGCGGCAACATGAACATCACCGGCCAGCGGATCAGGCCCCCGGCGTTGCTGGACATTTCCCCCGTCTGAAACATCTTCACAAACAAAGGCCACGAGTAATACAGCATGACCGACATCGACAACATCAGGAAGAAGATGAACCCAAGCATGTCAACAATTGCCTGGCCGCGCCCGCCGTACATGCCATACAACACGTCTACCCGCACATGCTCGTTCACCCGCAGGACCTGGCTGGCGCCCAGCATCACCACTGCGGCGAACAGGTACCACTGGATTTCAGTGAATCCGTTGGAGCTGTAGTTGAACGCATAGCGCACGATGGCGTTCAAGGCGCTGATAAGGCAAGACAGCAAAACTGCCCAGATCGCGACAATTGCAAATTTGTCGTTCAGCCAGTCGATACCGCGAGACAAAGACAACAAACCATTCATGGGGGACTCCAGACAGACGACGGCGCGCCGGGTAGTTTGCGACAGATTGGCATGGGTAGGAGAGTAACCTGTCCTGCGACCAAAAAGCTACCGGAGACTACTTACAACACTGGGCAAAACCCTATTCCTGAGAACAGATTTACCACGCCACGAGCGCCAGCGGGTGCTGTGCGGCAATGACCCGCCGCCGGTGATTGTTCCCAGGCTCGATGGCGAGTCCCACCCGGATCGGCTTTGTCATGCAGCTTTTATTGCTGAAGTCAACCTCAACGCCAAAGTTGAGTCGAAAGCGCTACGCTACAATTTTAAGAGCATGTTTAGTAGATTCTGTGACGGCCTGAAAGCGTTTTTCTATTGAGGCCTGAATCCCCGTTGCATCCAGACCTTGAAGGGCCATCAGCTTCACCGGGTCGCCGTGTTCGATGAACTTGTCGGGCAATCCCAACTGCAACAGCGGCCGTTGCACCCCGGCTGCGTGCAGCGCCTCCATCACCGCGCTGCCGGCGCCGCCCATCACCGCAGCATCTTCCACCGTGACCAGCGCATCATGCTCTGCCGCCACCTTCAGCAGCAGCTCAATGTCGAGCGGTTTGGCCCAGCGCATGTTGACGACCGTGGCGTTGAGTTTTTCTGCTGCTTGCAACGCGGGGTATAACAAGGTGCCAAAGGCCAGAATCGCGATGCGCCGGGGCTGCGCGGGGATCTGCGCATGGGCGTGACGCCTGATCTCGCCCTTGCCAAATGGCAGTGACTGCAAGCCAGCCTCTACGGCGACACCTGCACCCGCACCACGGGGGTAGCGCACGGCCACCGGATGGTTCTGCTCAAACGCCGTGGTCAGCAATTGA
>JANNYX010000155.1:0-1795 GCA_031410295.1 Rhodoferax sp. | reverse complement strand
CACTGCGCCATCGCCTGCGGTACGCCCTCGGCGGTGAATGCGTAATTGAGCATGAACGAACCGGCCAAGATGATGGTGATGACGGCACTGCCGCGCGTTGATTCGAGCACCACACCCCAGGAGCTGCGCCAGGTGAGCGCGCGGAACACCAGCGTGGCCAGAATCAAGGCATGCAGCGCCGCCACCGCCGCCGCTTCTGTGGGTGTGAAGGCGCCGGAATAGATGCCGCCCAGGAGCACGATCGGCATCGACAACGGCAAGGCGCCTCTGAAAACAAGGCCAGGCCATTCAGCGCGCGGCACCGGCGCTTCACGCGGCATGTTGCGTTTGACAGCGATGACATGCACCACCACCATCATCAAGATCGCCATCAGGAAACCCGGCACGACGCCGCCCAAGAACAACGCGCCGACCGAGGCGCCCGAAACCAGCGCGTAAATCACCATCGGGATCGAGGGCGGAATGATCGGCCCCAGCGTGGCGCTGGCCACCACCACCGCGCCAGCGAATCCGCGCGAATACTCGGGCTTCTTCAGCATCTGCTTGATGGTGACCAGGCCCGGCCCGGCGGCGTCGGCAATGGCGCTGCCGCTCATGCCGGAGAAAATCACGCTGACCAGAATGTCCACCTGCGCCAGCCCGCCGCGCATGCGCCCTACGAGGATGCGGCAAAAGTCAAAAATGCGTTCGCTCACGGTGCCGGCGTTCATGATGTTGGCGGCGAAAACGAAGAGCGGCACGGCCAGCAGCACGTAACTGTTGTACAGGCCGTTGCCCACCTGCTCGGCCACCAGGCCGACGTCTTGCTGCTTGACGACTAGGTAAGCAACGCCCGATGCCAGCATGGAGAAACCAATCGGCATGCGCAGCAGCAAGCCCGCCACCATCACGCCAACCAAGGCCCACAGGGCAAGTGAAATTGAACTCATGGGCGCCTGGGGCTCATTGCAGGTTCAGCTCCGCGTCCAGACCCTCACCGCGCCAGGCAGCGCGGATGTTGACCACAGCCCGGACACCCAGCGCCACGAACAAAAAGATGAAGGGCATGAAAACCCATCGGAAGGAAATACCCAGCACCGGCGTGCCTTCACGGGCCATGAAATTGACGTAGTCCCAGGTGGCAGGAATGGCCCACAGCGCCAGGCCGCCAAGCATCAGGTTGCCCGCGATTTTCATGACGCGGCGCGCCGGTTTGCCAACGCTGTTCCAGACCAGGTCAAAGGCCACGTGTTCCCGCTCGGGCACGATGAAGGCGGCCGACCACAGGATCACCCAGACGTAGAGGATGACCACCAGTTCATCGGTCCAGGCCAGGGGTTTGTTGAAGCCGAAACGCGCCGTGATCTGCACAATGAAGACGGTGAACATCGTCAGAAACAGAACGCCGCCCAGGCTGTGGGCGGTGGTTTTGAGGCGGAGCAACATCAATGCCAAACGAAATTAATTGGGGTCAGATTCCAATTATTAATGCGTAAATTGCATCATTAATTGGAATCTGACCCCAATTCTTTTAATGCTTTTACCGCGTGTTGTTGATGCGGTCGAGCATGCCGGCCGGCCAGACTTTGGCGTAATCCGAGTTCTGGTAAGCCGTTTGCACGGTTTTGCGAAAGGCGTCCAGATCAGGCGTGGTCACTGTCAAACCCTGGGTCTTGAAAAAATCGACCATCTGTTTCTCGTCGGCGATGCGGTTGTCGTTGTTGTATTTGCTGGCCGTCATGGCTGCCGCCTTGAGCTTGCCCTTCTGCTCGGCGTTCAAAGCGTTCCAGGTCTTGTTGGAGACGCTGATGAAAAT
>JANNYX010000154.1:0-5668 GCA_031410295.1 Rhodoferax sp. | reverse complement strand
GTTTTGAGCCTGGTTGACATTCACACTGTTGAAAAATGCGTCCAGGCCAATCAGATCCTTGAAGCGGTTGTCAAACAATACCAGCCGTATATCTTGGGTGCTGGTCGCATATTGCAGGGCAATTTCCGTCGAGTCAACCTTCTCTGGCCGCAGGTTGGCGTTGCCACCAAATGGGAAATACAGGTCATTGAAAGTCGGCGCATTGAATCCGGTGGAGGCTTGGGCACTGACTCGCCAGCCTTCGGCAAAACGCCATCCATAACCCAGCAGCCAGGTCGATGCGCTGCCAAAATCGGAGTAGCTGTCCTGGCGCAAATTCACCTGCAACTGGTGTTTATCAAACTCGCCGAGGTAACCCAGTCGCACCGAGTCCTGCACCCGTGAACTGTTGTTGTACACGGTATCACTTTCAATTGACTGGCGGGTTGATTCAATGCCGGCCGTCAGGTGTTGACCAGCGGCCAGTTGCCAGCGCAGGCCGACACTGGCGCCATCACTTTTGGAATGAACAAAATAAGGAAAGGCCGTAACGTCGGCATTGAGCCGGTCGGTTTGGCGGGTCAGCGCCAGATCAAGCTCAAGCGACTTGCCGATTTTGAATTGGCCCGTCAGCGCCGCGCCTTGCAGGCGAAAGCGCGACTCGTCAGCCTGGGTGGCGGGACCAAACTGACTGTCGTAATTTGTGATGCCGCTGGACTCACGCACCGACAAACCCACTTTTCCCGCGGCAAAATCCTGTGACAGACCGAATGACCAGGACTCCCGTTGGTAACCGTCCACGTCCGGGTTGGTGCCTGCACGTTTGTTTTGATCAATGGCATTGAAACCGCCATCTTTCATGCCCTCAGCGTTGAATGACAGACGCGTGCCGCTGGAAAGCGCAACGCCCGCGCCGGCCTGGATGTTGAAGAAGTTGCGCGATCCGGCTTGAACCGTCAGGCTGCCGAATGGCGCGTCGGCGGCTTCACGCGTGAATATCTGGATCACACCGCCCAACGCAGTGCTGCCATACAGCGCCGAGACGTTGCCGCGCACGACCTCAATCCGTTCAATGTTAGACAGCGGGATGTGCTCGATCGCTGCGGTGTTGAAATTCAGGTTGTTGACCGGAACACCATCCACCAACACCAGGGTGTGGCGGGACTCGGCGCCGCGGATGAACGCTGTGGCCAAGGTGCCGCTGCCGCCCGCCTGAGCCCACTCGATGCCAGTTGCGCTCTTGAGCAGGCCGGGCAGATCAACCGCCTGAGATCGCTCAATGTCTGAACGCGTCAGGACCGTGGTGGCTTGCAGGGCATCGCGGGTACGTTGCTCTAGGCGGCTGGCAGTGACCAGCGTTTCCTTGAGTTGAATTTGCGCAGACGCGGGAAACGCGCAAACAGTGGCGCATGCAGCGACGGCTGCGGCGTTGACTGGCAACACAGCCAATTTTGTGAAACGGAAATAATTTTTCATGACATGGACAGAACAAAAAAACCCTCACCGTCGTCCCCGACAGCGCTTGGGCGAAACTGGAGGCGTCTTTGCAAAAACACGTCTCCACCGTGTTGGCCGGTATCCGGGCTGACGGCACAACCCGCATCGCCTTCCCGGGCGCGTGTTCGGATGCGCCCAGTGGCTGAATGATGTGGGTTGGATCGGCGCTGAACCAGATAGAGTTCAGACCAATCCGTCCGTTTGACCGTTGCGGGGGCAGCGCAGGCAGGCGGGTTTTTCGAGTAAAAACACGCTCCTGCTTCCCGTTGAACTGCGGCATGTGAACCACACCGCGAGCACCAACGCCCCAATTTTAGGGGGTTTTCTGATCGCAAACCCTACAATGTCCGGTCTATGCCGAACAAGGTCCAAATCGATCAAATCGCCGAGCGCGTCGAACGCTTGCTGGTTCGTTACGAAGAGCTGCAGCGCACCAACACGCTGCTGGCGGCGCAGGTCGAAAGCCTGACGCAGGAGCGCGATTCCTTCAAGTCGCGCCTGGGCGCCGCGCGTGCCCGCGTCGACACTTTGCTGGAGCGCCTGCCACAGCCAAACGGGAACGGCCACCACAAAACGAGCGAATGAAGCAAATCGAAGTTCAGATCATGGGGCAGAGTTATCTGCTGGGGACGCCCGACGGCGGCGAGTCGCGCCTGCTTGACGCCGTGGAGCGTGTTGACACTGCGATGTGCAAAATCCGCGATGCGGGCAAAGTGCGCGCACGCGAGCGTATTGCCGTGCTCGCCGCTTTGAACCTGGCCTTTGAATTGTCAGATCACGCGAATCGACCGGAAGCGTTGGGAGCGCTGGCAATGGCGCTTTCGACCTCTGGCGAAGCTGCCCAGGCTGGCGACACCGATCCCTTGTTGAAGTCTTTGCTCGAGCGACTGGACAGTGCGCTGGGCGACGATGGCAGATTGATATAACGCGTCTCCAATTCGTCCTAGAATGGGCCGGTCTGCGGTTCCACCGGGCTTTATATTTCTGCAACCAATGCTCATTGAGCACCGGGCCTGGAACATCACTGGAAAGGCGTGAACATCTCGCGTTAGATGGTCCCAAGCTTCAGTTGACCTAGCCCACCTGAACCATGGTTCAGGATGCCGGTCCGGCGGGGTGCCGCAGACACCTTTGCCCAGCAATTTCTCTCTTCCAATGATCGACCTGCACTATTGGCCAACGCCCAACGGCTGGAAACTCTCCATCATGCTCGAGGAATGCGGCCTGCCCTACCGGCTGATGCCGGTCAATATCGGCAAAGGGGAACAGTTCACTCCGGAATTTCTTGCGATCAGCCCCAATAACCGCATGCCGGCCATCGTCGACCATGCGCCCGATTCCGGCGCCGCAAGTGGCGGCGCGCCCATCAGCGTGTTTGAAAGCGGCGCGTGCCTGCTCTATTTGTCCGAGAAGACCGGAAAGTTCGGTGGAACTGATCTGCGTTCGAAGTATGCCGCGACGCAATGGCTGATGTGGCAAATGGGTGGCCTTGGGCCCATGGCCGGTCAGAATGGGCACTTCCAGCTCTACGCGCCCGAGAAAATCCCCTACGCCATTGAGCGCTACAGCAAGGAGGCTGACCGCCTTTATGGCGTGCTCAATGCGCAGCTCGGGCGCACTGGCGCCTATGTGGCGGGGTCAGAATATTCCATCGCCGACATGGCCATCTTCCCTTGGGTCCGCACCTGGAAAGCGCAGAAGATGGACCTGCCAAAATTCCCGCACATCCAGCGCTGGTATGACGAAATGTTCCAGCGCCCCGCTGTCAAGCGCGGCCTCGATGTAGGCAAAGACCTGCGCGCCCCCGCCATGACCGACGAAGCGCGCAAGGTGCTGTTTGGGCAGACGGCAGACAGCGTGGCAACTGGCGCACATGCCCACCCCTCCCGTTCGCCCTGAGCCTGTCGAAGGGTCATCCCGAGTCATCCGGAGCCATCAACGTGATTGAATTTTTCTTTGATATCAGCAGCCCGTGGACGTACCTCGCCTTCCACAACATCCTGCCGCTGGCAAAAGAGCTGAAGGTGCCGATCCAGTGGAAGCCGATTCTGGTCGGCGGCATTTTCAACAGCGTCAACCCGAGCGTTTACGCCATGCGCGAAAACCCCGTGCCCGCCAAGTGGGCTTACATGAAAAAGGACTTGCAGGACTGGGCGCGCGAAGCAAAGCTGAAGATCGTGATGCCGCCCAAAGTGTTCCCGGTCAACAGCGTGAAGGCCATGCGCGGCTGCATCTGGCTGGACCAGCAACCGCCGACGGGCCAGCCCCCTTCGTCCTCCAACATGTTGCCCTTCGCGCGTGCCGCATTTGAGGCCTATTGGGCGCGTGAAGAAGACATTTCGCAAGACGACGTGCTGGCCGACCTGTGTGAACAGTGCGACATTGACGTGAAGGCCTTCTTCGCCGCCATCGGCCAGCAATCCATCAAGGAGCAGCTCAAGGCCAACACCGAAGAAGTTATTCGCCGGGGTGGTTTTGGCTCACCCACGATGTTTTTGGGGGATGACATGTATTTTGGCAATGACCGGCTGCCGCTGCTGAGGTCGGCTGTTGAGGCGCGGATTTCCCGATAAGTTGTTGAGTCATCGCTTACACGGTCCGGCCCGTTTTACCTTTTGCCCGGCCGCGGCGACAAGGCAAGGGGCGTGCGGTTTTGGTGCGGAATCACGCGCGGTTTCGAAAAATGCGTCAAGCTGGCGCTTGGGCATTTTTTGATCCGACCGACAGCGCGGTACCACGCGCCTTCCACACCAAAGCCCGGTCCCCTTTCCTTATCACCACGCCCTGCGTTTTTGTCGTGGGCAGTTGTCCACACACCAATTCACGGGCACCAAGCGCTTTTGCATTCGACCGTCTCTGCTGCCCTGCTCTGAATGCGCCACAATGAAGCGCTATGCAATTCCGTCGAGTTCTAGCCTTTGAGCTTCTTGGTGTTCACGAGTTGCTCGCCACAAACGGATGGCGAGAACGTATAGGAAGCTTGGAGCAATTCACCGCATTGATTGAGGCATCTCAACTTGCCGAGGTCGCGGTTCTTGACGGTCGTGTTATCAGGTTCGTGCGCGCAATCACTGATGGTTTGTCCAATGGTTATTTTTCAATGCTGGTCGTCGCGCCCGAGCATCGTCTCACAGGTATTGGTCGGCAGCTCGTCGAGCATGCGTTGGATTGCAACGCCCACGTAACGTGGGTGCTCCGCGCTGGCCGCGAGGGCGCTTCAGAGTTTTTTGCCAAGCTCGGCTTTGTACATTCTGACTTTGCGATGGAACGGCGGCGCAGATAGCGTGGTACAAAACCTAGGCCTTGAAGTCAGGTCGCTTCGAATTGCGATGCTTCGCAATTGATGTTTTCCGGCTCAAGCAAATATAACCAAGCGCGGTGATCGGGCAATGCGACCGGGCTATGGGGCGAAACGCGTTGCGGTAGCGGCTTGCCAATTCACCTCAAAAAATTCCGCGACCACCGTGTCGCACGAATTTTTCACTACCGCGCGGAACTTTCGCGCCAAAACCGCATGCGCATTGCCCGGTCGCTGCGCGGACGTTAATGTCAAGCCGAGCGTCTCAAAACCGAACCCAACAAAAAACCCGCCGAAGCGGGTTTGTCAATCCTTGCCTGTGCCCCAATGCACAAAGGCCCAGACCGGTTCACCCCATGTGCAAACCACCGTTGACCGAGAAGTCAGCCCCCGTGGTGTAGCCGCCCTCTTCTGACGCCAGCCAGGCAATGATCGATGCGATCTCGCTGGGCTTGCCCAGGCGTTTGACCGGAATCGTCGCCACAATCTTCGCCAGCACGTCTTCGCGGATCGCGTTGACCATGTCGGTGCCGATGTAGCCCGGGCTCACGGTGTTGACCGTCACGCCCTTGTGCGCCAGTTCCTGCGCCAGCGCCATGGTGAAGCCGTGCATGCCGGCCTTGGCGGCCGAGTAGTTGGTCTGGCCGGCCTGGCCCTTTTCGCCGTTGACCGAGCTGATGTTGATGATGCGGCCCCAACCCTTTTCCACCATATCCGCCACGACCTGTTTGGTGACGTTGAACATGCTGTTGAGGTTGGTTTCAATCACTGCGTCCCAGTCTTCGCGGCTCATTTTCAGGAACATGCGGTCTTTGGTGATGCCGGCGTTGTTCACCAGCACGTCGACCACGCCGTGCTCGGCCTTGGCCTTCGTAAAAGCTTCGACCGTAGATT
>JANNYX010000153.1:0-7788 GCA_031410295.1 Rhodoferax sp. | reverse complement strand
CCAAACTGCTGTTGGACAAGATGAGTGAAATGCGCATTGGCAACGGAATCGTGCCCGTCGTGACCAATGGTGGCCACATGGGCGCGCCCGAGCTGCTGAAGGTCATGAGCAAGGAGTCGCTCGAAGGCGTGATGGTGGTGATTGCCAACTGGGGCGGCAAAGGCCATGAGACGCTGACCGGCGCCTTCAGCAAACGCATGGGCGAGCCCTGGATGACGCAGGACAGCATCTCCACCTACGGCGATATGTGGATCCTGAAGGAGGCAATGGAGGCGGCTGGCTCACCTGACCGGCGCAAGGTTGCCGAAGCGATGCGCAAGATGGACACTACAGAAGGCGCCGCCAAATATTATCCCGGTGGACGTTTGAAGTTTGATGAGAAAGGTCGCCGCGCCGGCGCGGAAACCGTCATTTTGCAGTGGCGCGATGGCACCCCGGTCCCGGTGTACCCACCGGGTCTGGCCGTCATGGCGCCGCTTTGGCCAAAGCGTTGAAAAAAAAACTCGTATAAAAACCTACCCGCTGGTATAAACCATGGTAGAATTTTCGGAAACATGTAATATATTTCGTGTTTTCGAATTATTCTGCAATCTGCTTACAAGAAAGTGACCTATGGGAATAAGACCTCAAGTCGGGGTGATAGGAAGTGCTGTATTTGCACCCAGAACCCCGGGAAACACCTCGCTGGAAGAAGCGCTGCACGCGGTGACCAAAGCTGCGCTGCGCGATGCCGGCATGGCCATCGAAGACATTGACGGCATCGTCGTGGCCTCGTGTGACCAGCTCGACGGCCGGGCCATTTCCATCATGATGGCCTCTGGCTCGGTGGGTGGCGTGGGCCGCGACATTCTGTCTACTCCATCGAGTTCGGAACATGCGTTTGTTCTGGCCAGCCTCAGGGTGCGCTCGGGCTTGTACCAAACCCAACTGGTGGTGTCCTGGAGTCCGCTCGAGGTCAACTCCATCAGCGAGACCCAGCGGCTCTCCAATGACCCGTATTTCCACCGCGCGCTGCCGCTGGATGACCTGGCAGCCCATGCGCTGCAGGCCAACGCCCTCGAAGCCAAGGTGCCGGGATTGCGCGGCGCCGCCGTCACAGTGACCGAGAAAAACCGCCGCCATGGCGCCTGGGCCCATCCGGAATACGCCGCTGCGCCGCGCGAGCCCATGTTGATTGCCAACAGCAAAATGCTGCGCTGGCCGATCACCGAAGGCATGGTGTCGGCGCCCGCATTTGCCGCTGTGGCGCTCGTGGTGGCCAGTGGCGAGTGGATCGTCGCGCGCGGCAACTGCAAGACAGCCTGGGTGCATGGCACGGGCTGGGCCACTGAAACCGCTTTTCTGGGCGACCGTGATCTCTCCACCCTGCCGGCGCTGGCGGCGGCGGCAACTCAGGCTTACGCTGAAGCCGGCATCAATGCCAGCGCGCCGAAATTCGATCTGGCCGAAGTCGCCGACGCCACGCCCTACCAGGAACTGTTGGCGCTCGAAGGCCTTGGGCTGTGCCGGCGCGGCCAGTGGGTCCAGGCCGTGAACGATGGCCAATTTGCACATGGCGGTGCGACGCCGGTGAACCTCTCGGGCGGCGCCACCTCCTTCAACCCGGTGTTCTGCACCGGCCTGATGCGCATCGCCGAGGCGGCCAACCAGACCCGTGGCTGTGCCGGGGCACATCAGAAAAAATCAGTTCGGAAAGCTGTCGCCCATGGCGCCAGCGGTTTTGCCATGCAATACAACACCGTGGTCGTCTTCGGCCATGAACCCAGGGAGATCACGCCATGACCGGGCCCAAAGTCGGCATCATTGGCATCGGCCAGTCGGATTTCAAGGCGCGCAGGCGCGACGCCAATTACACTGAGTTGGTCCGCGAAGCCGTTGCCCTGGCTTTGGCTGATGCGAAACGCGGGCTTGAGGACATCGAGGCCGTGGTGTATTCGCTGGCCCCTGACGCGCTCTTGGGCATCGGCAATGCCGAACGCCTGGGTGTGGACGCAGTGGGCGCCCGCAACAAGCGCTTCATGCGCATCAACACCGGCGGTTCCACCGGCCTCTCCGCCCTGGCGGCGGCGCATTCGCACATCCTGGCCGGCGCCTGTGATCTGGTGATGGTGGCAGGCGCCGACAAGGTGGGTGAATGCGGCGATTCACAAACCATTCTCAACAAGATCTGGGACCCGACGTACGAACGCGCGCTGCCGCTGGGCACCATCACCATGCTGGCGATGTCGGGCATCCGCTACATGCACAAATATGGCATGACGCAGGAGGACATGGCGCGCATCGTGGTGAAAAACCGCGAGCATGCTTCGCTCAATAGCCATGCGCATCTGCGCGACCTGACCACCATCGACGAGGTGATGAATTCACGCATGATTTCCTGGCCGGTGAAACTCTTCGATTGCTGCCCGCAGTCAAGCGGCGGCTGCGCCATGGTGCTGGCCTCCGAGGAGTACATCACCAAAAACAAGCTGGATGCGGTCTGGATCACCGGTGTGGCCCACAGCTCCGAGAGTTATTTCATCGGCGACCGCATGGGCAACGGCTTCACCGCCGACCACGCCGATGCGCAAGCCCTGGGCGAAGCCTGCTCGCGCGCCTACAAAATGGCCGGTGTCACCGACCCGGTGAAACAGATCGATGTGGCCGAGATGTATGCGCCCTTCAGCAACACCGAGTTCCACGCCATTGAGGCGGCGGGCCTGGCAGCGCTGGGGCAGTCGCCCGCCATGTTGCGCGAAGGTTATTTCAAGATTGGCGGCGGCAACCCGGTGAACCCCTCGGGCGGCACGCTGTGCTCCAACGCCATCGCCGTCACCGCCATGGTGCGGGTGGCCGAAGTGGCCTTGCAGGTCTGGGGCCGCGCCGGTGGCCACCAGGTCAAGGGCGCCAAACGCGGCATTGCCAGCGGCAATGGCGGAGACCACCAATTCTTTGGCGCCATGGTCGTCGAAGCGTAATCAACAGGACATACAGAGGAGATCGACATGGAACTCATGACGCGCACGGAAAACTGGAACATCACCTACAAACACGCCCTGGGCGAAACCGCCAGCTGGTTTTTCACGCAGATTCGCGACAAACAGGAAATCTACGGCCGACGCGACCCGAAATCCGGCCGCGTGCTGGTGCCGCCAAGGGCTTTCTCCGATGAGACCCTGGAGCCGACCAATGAGTGGGTGAAGGTTGGCCCCAAGGGCAAGATCGAATGTTTCACGATCGTCTACGAAGCCTTCAACAACCTGCCCGATCCGCCGTATGCCTTTGGTTATGTGTTGCTCGAAGGCGCCGACACCGCCATCGGTGGTTATTTCAAGGGCATCGACCTGAGCGATGGCGCGGCAGCCGCTGCCAAACTGGCGATCGGCACACCCGTGATCACGCGGTTTGCCAAAGTGCGCACCGGCGACGTGCTGGATTTTTGGTTCGAGCTGGCCTGAGATACATAAGCCATGGCTCAACAACAATTTTCCGCGACAGTGACGCGCAGGGTCATGCTCCAGGCGGGGGCGACCTTGGTTGGCAGCGCTGCGCTGGGCCGGGCAGCGGCGCAGGCGAATGACACCCCGATCAAGATCGCTGTCGGCTTTCCGCCGGGTGGTTCGGGCGACCTGTTTGCGCGCATCCTCGCCGACGCACTGCGCGAGGAGTTGTCGCGCCCGGTGTTGATCGAAAACAAACCCGGCGCGGGTGGCCTCACGGTGGCAGTGGGTTTTCTGCGCGCACCCAAAGACGGCACACAACTGATGCTGGCCACCGGTTCCACCGCGGTCTCGGCGCCAATCTCCCGCGCCAAGCCGCCCTACAACCCGGTGGAAGACTTCCAGTGGATCGCGCACCTCTCGAACGCGCCCTTCGTGATCGCCGTGAACCCGGCGCTGCCGGTCACCGATCTCAAGGGCCTGGTGGCCTATGCGAAAGCCAGGCCCAACAAGTTGTCATACGGTCACGCGGGTCTGGGCACCACGGTGCATTTGGCGGCGGAACTGTTCAAGGAACAGGCCGGCGTGGACATCGCCGACATCGCCTACGCCGGCAGCGCCGGTGCGATCACCGACACCATTGCCGGCACCGTGCATTTCATCGTTGAAACCACAGGAGCGCTGCTGCAGCACCACAAGGCGGGGAAGCTGCGCATCATCACCACCATGGCCGAAGCACGGGAAAAAATAGCGCCGGATATCCCAACCGCGCGTGAATCCGGTTACGACCTGCTGGCGGGCACTTCCAACCTGCTGGCGGCGCCGTTGGGAACACCCCGCGAAGTGGTTGAGCCCATCGCAAAAGCTGTGGCGCGTGTGATGGAACGGACGGCGATTCAGGAGCGTCTGGCGCAGTTGGGCATTCAGCCCATCACCAAATCCAGCCCAGCGCTAGCGCAGGCCTATGTGACGACCGAGGTCGCACGCTGGTCGGTCATCGTGAAGAAGCTGGGCATCGCGCTTTGACTGCAAGCCGGCCCGTTCGACGCGGGCCGCTTTCAAACCGATTTTGATGCCTCCCGCGCAATAAACTCAAAAACCATTGACAAAATCAGCCATAGGCCGTCATAGAATATATAAAGTTTGCTACTATTATAATAGCATTATGCAATCCCCAGGTGGCGCGGAAAATAGACTGCACGGCTCGCGCGCGACGTGTCTGTCGGCAGGATATATTGCGTAGCCCGCCTGAATTGCCAGGACCACACCATGCGCACGGAAATTTGTGAAAAACTGGGTTGTGAACTGCCGATCTTTGCGTTTTCGCATTGTCGTGATGTTGTCGTTGAGGTCACCAAGGCAGGTGGCTTTGGCGTGCTGGGTGCGGCCACTTTTTCACCGGAACAGCTTGAAGCTGAGCTGCGCTGGATCGACCAGCACGTGCAAGGCCGCCCTTACGGCGTGGACGTCATCATCCCGACAGCCTATGACAAGGAAGCCGAGCGCAGCACCGAAGACCTGGAGAAACTGATCCCCGAAACCCACCGCGCGTTCATCGACAAAATCCTCAGCGACGCCGGCGTGCCCGAGCTGCCTGCTGACGAACGCGCCCGTGTGCACAAGGAAATCGTCGACGGCCGCGGCAACATGACACCCGACGGTGCGCGCCGTTTGCTCAACGTGGCGTTGGCGCATCCCCAGGTGAAACTCGTCGTCAGCGCCCTGGGCTCGCCGCCACCGGACGTGGTCCTGCAACTGCGCGAGCGCAAAGTGATGATTGGCGCCATGTGTGGCAAGGGTGAACACGCCGCGCGCCATGTGGCCGCCGGGGTTGAGGTCATCGTGGCGCAGGGCACCGAAGCGGGTGGGCACACAGGCGAAGTCGCAACGATGGTGCTGGTGCCGCAGGTGGTAGAAGCCTGTGGCGACAAGGTGGCTGTGCTCGCCGCAGGTGGCATTGCCCGCGGCAGCCAGATCGCCGCCGCGCTGGCGCTGGGCGCGCAAGGCGTGTGGTGCGGCACCTTGTGGCTGGGCACCCGCGAAAGCGAGCTCGATCCGTTTGAAAAGCAAGTGCTGTTTGACGCCCGCACCGAAGACGCCGTGCGCCGCCGCGCCCGCACCGGCAAACCGGTGCGCATGATCAAAAGCAATCTGTCGGAAGCTTGGGAGCAGCCCGGCGCGCCGAAATACCTGCCGACGCCGTTGCAGGGAATTCTGTACAACGAAGCCCATGCGCGCGTGGTGCGGGCAAAACGCAAAGACCTGTATTCCTTCCCGGCTGGCCAGGTGGTGGGCATGATGAAGGAAGAAACCTCCGTGCGTGACGTGATGGTGCAGTTGCAGGAGCAATACCTGGAGGCCATCGAGCGGCTGCGCAAACTCAACCCTGTAGACGACTGAGCGGGCACAGAAAGACAACACATGAGCGACGAAGTTTTGGTGGAGCACTTCGACGGCATGGTGGTCGTCACGATCAACCGGCCCGAAGTGAAGAATGCGGTGAATGGCGCGGTGTCCTACGGCGTCTGCGCCGCGCTGGACGAACTGGACCACCGCAGCGACCTGCACATCGGCATCCTGACCGGCGCCGGTGGCACCTTCTGTGCCGGCATGGACCTGAAGGCCTTTCTGAAAGGCGAAGTGACGCGGGTCAAAGGCCGCGGCATTTTGGGCATCGCCATGACACCGCCACGCAAACCGCTGATTGCAGCCGTCGAGGGTTACGCGTTGGCCGGCGGATTTGAAGCCGTTCTGGCCTGCGACCTGGTGGTAGCGGCCCGCAATGCACAGTTTGGCCTGCCAGAAGTCAAACGTGGCTTGGGCGCGGCGGCGGGAGGCTTGATGCGGTTGCCGCGGCTCATTCCACAACGCATTGCCATGGAGGCTGCGTTGACCGGCGACATGATATCGGCCGAGCGCCTCCACCACTTTGGGCTGATCAACACCCTGGTGGAACCCGGGCAAGCGCTGGAAGAAGCCAAAAACCTGGCACGGCGAATTTTGGCCAATGCGCCTTTGGCGGTGGCCGCCAGCAAGCAGGTCATCATCGAACAACGCGACTGGCCCATCGCCGAGATGTTTGCGCGGCAGGAATCCATCACCGGCCATTTGCTGAAATCTGCCGATGCGCGCGAGGGCGCCAGCGCGTTTTCCGAGCGGCGCAAACCGGTCTGGAAGGGTGAATAGTTTTCACGCCCGTTCCAGCACGTCCTATCGATCCACCCACCTTCGTTTCTGGAGTCAACACCATGCCCGCACTGGACCCGCAAGTAGAAGCACTGCTTGAAATGAGCCGCAAGGCCGGCGCACGCCCCTTCGAGGTCTTGACACCTGACGAAGCGCGTGCGGCCTATGCCGCTGGCTGGGACGTGATGCAGCCGCCCACCGAAGAGGTCGAGGCGGTGCGTGATCTGGGCATACCCGGCGCCAATGGAGAACTCAAACTGCGCGTCTACCGTGGCAAAGGAACCCATGCCGACGACAAACTGCCGTGCATGGTTTTTTTACACGGCGGCGGGTGGGTGATTGGCAACCTTCAGAGCCATGACCGCCTGTGCCGCGCCCTGGCCAACCGGGCGCGCATTTGTGTCGTAGCGGTCGATTACCGGCTTGCTCCCGAGCACCGCTTTCCGGCAGCATTGGACGATTCCGCCGCGGCGCTTCAATGGGTCAGCGACAACGCGCAGGCTTTGTCGATCGCGCCAGCTCGCCTGGGCGTGGGTGGCGACAGTGCTGGCGGCAACCTGGCTGCCGTGCTGGCCTTGATGGGGCGGGACGGCGCGGTGCCGGCGACGATATTTCAGGCATTGATTTACCCGGTGGTGGATTTGACGGCGAGCAGTGACTCGTACCGCCGCATCACCTCCGGCGTGCCGCTGACGGCGGCCACGATGCATTACTTCATCAGCCACTACGCACCCGAGGCCATCGACCGACTGGACTGGCGTGCATCTCCCCTGAAAGCCACCAGCCTTAAGGGTGCTCCGCCAGCGTTGGTGGTTACGGTTGCGCACGATCCTTTGTGCGACGAAGGGCGCGCCTACGCGCAGCGGCTCGAAGATGAGGGCGTTCGTGTCACCGCCCTGCACCTGGGCGACCACATGCACGGCATGGTGATGCATGGGCGACTGGTCACGGCAAGCAACCTGGTGGTCGACCATGTCGGCGCCGTGATCGGCGACGCCCTGCATCGGGGAATCACCGCGGATTAGCCGGTTGCCGTTGCCATTCATTGCCAAGCGATTCTGGAGACCTTCATGAACGATTCAAACAAATCAGCAGCCGGCCAGGTTAATGCGCACGTCTGCGATGCCGTGGTGATCGGCGCAGGTTTTGCCGGGCTGTACATGTTGTACAGACTGCGCCAGCT
>JANNYX010000152.1:0-4469 GCA_031410295.1 Rhodoferax sp. | reverse complement strand
CAAGCCGCGCGCGCTGATCGTTTTGTATCCTCATGATGGTTTTGAAATTTGGCCTTGCTGCGCTTGTCGGACTGTTGGCTCTGACGGCTTGCGGGCGGGTTAGGCACCTTTCGATTTCGGAGGGCATGGGACCAAAACCGTTCCTGCCACCACCGCAGGGCAGTTTGGTCCCAACAGTGAATATTGCGCCGGCCGTCGGATGGCCAGCTGACGCCCTGCCAATTCCAGCAAACGGAACCCGCGTGAATGCCTTTGCCAATGGGCTGGACCATCCACGCTGGCTGTATGTTTTGCCCAATGGCGATGTCCTGGTCGCAGAAACCAACGCACCGCCTAAGCCTGACGACACAAGAGGCGTTGTCGGTTGGATCACGAACTTGCTGATGCAACGGGCCGGTGCCGCCACACCCAGCGCTAACCGAATCACCCTGTTGCGCGACACTGACCGTGATGGCGTCGCCGACCTGCGCTCGGTTTTGCTGGAGGGTTTGAATTCACCCTTCGGGATGGCGTTGGTTGGTAACAATTTATACGTGGCCAACTCCGACGCGGTGGTTGGTTTCCCTTACGTTTTGGGCGAGACCCGCGTCACGGCGCCGGTGTCAAATTGATTGACTTGCCAGCAGGCCCGATTAACCACCATTGGACCAAGAACCTCATTGCAAGCAAAGATGGCGCTACACTTTTTGTGACAGTAGGGTCCAACAGCAATGTGGCCGAGAACGGGATGGGGGTTGAAGCTGGGCGTGCCGCAATCTGGCAGATCAACGTGCGCTCCGGTTCACACCGTGTCTTTGCATCAGGGTTACGCAACCCGAACGGATTGGCTTGGGAGCCTGTAAGCGGGGCGTTATGGACCGTCGTCAATGAACGTGACGAGATTGGCAACGACTTGGTGCCAGACTACTTGACATCAGTTCGCGACGGAGGCTTTTACGGTTGGTCTTATAGCTATTTTGGACAACATCTCGATCTTCGGGTCTCACCTCAGGACCCGGCAAAAGTTGCCGGCGCTATTGCACCAGACTATGCCCTCGGAGCGCACACCGCATCCCTGGGGCTGGCTTCATCGGTCGGCACAAAACTTTCCCCCCGGTTCACACACGGAATGTTCATTGGCCAGCACGGCTCGTGGAACCGTCGACCCCACAGTGGGTACAAGGTAATTTTCCTCGCATTCGAAGCAGGAAAACCAGTCGGCAGTCCAATTGACGTGCTCACGGGTTTTCTCAATGGCGACGGCAAAGCACTTGGTCGACCCGTCGGCGTGGCTGCGGACAACCAAGGCGCCTTGCTGGTAGCGGATGACGTCGGCAACGTCGTGTGGCGCGTGTCATCTGCGCCTTAACCGGACAAGTTCACGAAAATGACAACGGCAATCAAGATCGTCCAGGCTGGGTTGGCGGGCGCTTCAAGCCGGGTCTTGGGTGAGGAGTGCAAATTCCGATTGGCTTCGCTTGGCTTGATACATGGCCGCATCAGCCTCTTTTAAAAGCTCCTCTGCGGTCAGGCCGTCATCGGGGAACAGGGCCGTCCCGATGCTTGGCCGAATCGTCAGTTCAATCTCACCAAAAATCATGGTCGACGCCACTGCATCTGTGATTTTGTCGGCCTGTCGGCGAATTTGTTCACGCTCGGGAAAACCGATCAGCAAACAAGCAAATTCGTCCCCCCCAATACGACTCACCACGTCACTGGTGCGGACCGATTTTTTCAACCGTGAAGCAACGGTCTGAAGTACCTTATTTCCAATGTCATGGCCATGGGTGTCGTTGATTTGCTTGAAACTGTCCAAATCCATAAATAGAACGGCCAACTGTGGAGGGTTGTTAGAAGCCCGCTCTTCTGCCAATGCCTGATCCAGCCTTTGGCAAAAATACCCACGATTGGGCAGCGACGTCAACGAGTCGTGACGCGACAAGTGTCGTGCGCGCCGCTCTTGCGCGCGCGTTCCAATGAGTTCCACATGCTGGCGGGCCAAGGCTGCCTGTGCGGCCGCGATTTCAAGCTTGAGATACTTGTGCTTGGCCAGTTCATTCGTCAGGGAACTGTGCAAATGCTCCAGGGCGGCAACACAGTCAAGGACATCTGTCTGCACCTGCTCGATAAAAAGCTGCCGTTGGCGGTTGCTCGAATCGTAGGGTACGTCCCGCGCGGTCGTCAACATTCTGGCCTTGACCGCATTTAACAAATCGTCCCAGTCGTCCATGGCCACGTCATCCGAGCCTACGATCAGCTCCGCAGGCGCTGTCCTGGGAGCAAAACCATGATTGGGAGACTCCTGTTCAACCGCCATCGCATCGTTGGCAACGCCAGTGTGCGCGGGCTCTTGATTGAGATGCCGGATTGAAGGATTCATCATTTGTGCTAAGGCGTCTGGGCAAAGGGCTTTATTGGAGCAATACTGGACACCTCGTGTCTGTACGGGAACGCACATAGCAAATGGCGCCTGAACGGGACCGAACCATTTAAAATCACACCTTGGCATTTCTAGGCCACTTTCGCCCAAAGGCAGCGAGTCCAACTTTTTTTGGAAAATGGGGTCAACACGCTTCGACTGTGTGCGCCATCGCACAGAGGAGTCCGTGGTTAAACGGCAAAATCAAGTCCGTTTTCAGGAGAACATTCATGATCCATAAACTGATGGACTTGCCTTACAGCGTTGATGCTTTGTCGCCCCACTACTCAAGAGAAACGCTTCAGTTACATCATGGCAAACACCACGCCGCTTACGTGGCAAAACTCAATGAGTTGATAAAGTCTACCGAATTCGAAGACGCAGACCTTGAAACTGTGGTCAAGAATTCCAACGGTACGCTCTTCAACAATGCTTCTCAAGTCTGGAATCACGATTTTTTCTGGAATTGCATGACACCCGGTGGTGGTGGCAATGCCTCAGGCGCATTGGTCAAAGCAATCAACTCAAAGTGGGAAAATTACGAGTTGTTTTGCAAGGCGTTTACCAGCAGCGCAGTCACCAATTTCGGTTCAGGCTGGACTTGGTTGGTAAAAAAGTCCGATGGTGCGGTTGATATTGTCAATACTACCAACGCCGGATCTCCCCTCACCACCAAGGACACACCCCTAATTGCGGTGGATGTGTGGGAACACGCGTATTACGTCGACTATAGAAATGAACGCCAAAAATATGTTGAAGTGTTTCTTAAGCACCTTGTGAACTGGCCTTTCGCGCAGGCGCTCTTTGACAAGGTTTAGCGCCGGATCGTCTTGGTGGGGTACGTGACGCTTTTTTGTCAGTTTGCTAACGCTCGTTAAATCACACAGGGTGATCCGCCAACAGACTTTTGTACTGGCTCAGGGTTTTCATGCACCCACAATAGATAAGCGCGATTGCAACCAATTTTCGACTGCTCAGGGCAACGTTGTGTCGCGACTTCAATTTACATAGCACTTTACACAGACGCGTTTAAACCGGTATGGCCAAGTCTGAGGGTTTTCGAACCTTTTGTTGAAGCAATTTACGGTCAAGAATATCAATGCGGCCGCGGCTGTACTTGATAACCCCCGCCTGCTGCAACTTCAATGCCGCCGCGGTGACCCCTTCACGCCTGACACCCAAGAGATTCGCCAGTAACTCTTGCGTCATCGCCATGGCCGCTGATGGCAGTCTTTCCAAGCCCAAAAGCAGGCGGCGACACATTAGCTGGTCGATTGAATGGTAACGATTGCAAGCCGCCGTTTGCGCCACTTGCGCCATGAATGTATGGGTATATCCCAACAACATCATGAGGATCGGACCTGGTCGACACATTTCATCCTTAACGGCAAATGCGCGCAATCGGTAGGCCAACCCTGCGCTCTGGACAATGGCGTCGCTAGGCGTCGAGTTGCCCCCCATAAACACAGAGATTCCGACAACACCGTCATTGCCAACCACCGCTATTTCGGATGACGCGCCCTCTTCAGTCACATAGACCAGTGACACAATTGCCGTCGTTGGAAAATACACGTAAACAGGCGGGCGACCGGACTCACTCAAGACTTGGCCGAGGGTCAAGCTGACAAGGTCCAGCCCCAAACGCCAGCGGTCAAACTCCTTTTGCGGAAGGCTGGCCAAGAGTAGGTTTTGGCGCGGATTAGGCGCTGAGGTTTTGGAGGCAATCATGGAACCCTAGCAGGTGGTTATGTGTCGCCATGATCCAGCGACACGTCCACTTCGACTATCGGCCACAACCGATTGACGATGTCAGCTCGTTCCTACAAATTACTGGCCTTTGAGTGTTGGGTGTCTATTTCAATATACAGATAGGTGCACAGGTTCACATGGCAGCAAATGGCACTATCCCAGGGCCTGTTCGCGCTTTCAGATTATTCCCGCTGCCAATCGGCGCATCGTCTTACAGACGAAATATGGCATTGAATCGAACATCAAGGAACACCAGTTTCCCGATTGATTCCTGTTACTACTTTTTCCCTTCCTTCTTCCGGGTGGGGTACCCAATGAAATC
>JANNYX010000151.1:0-8712 GCA_031410295.1 Rhodoferax sp. | reverse complement strand
GTGAAGGTGCTGACGGTGCCTGGCAAAGACAAAATTCTGGGTTGCACCATCGTCGGTATTCACGCGGGCGATTTGCTGGCCGAATATGTGCTGGCCATGCGCCATGGTTTGGGCATGAACAAGATCCTCGGAACCATCCACACCTACCCGACTCTGTCAGAGGCCAACAAATACGCAGCGGGCGAGTGGAAGCGGGCACACCAGCCAAAAAAGCTGCTGGCCTGGGTGGCTAAATATCACGTTTGGAAAAGAAATTAACATGAAAATTAATCAAATATCACGCAGAAATGCTATATCCATAGTAGCGGGATTTGCTCTATATTCGACGGCCTTATCTGCATTTTCTCAAGATAAAAATAATCTTGACACAAATTATGCCGCCTGGGATGGGCTCTTGAAGAAACACGTGAAGTGGCTGCCCGACAACAAACAGTCCCGCGTAAACTACAAAGGGTTTGCCGGCGACCGCGCAGAGTTGAAGAAAGTTCTCGATTCATTCAGTGCCGTTTCCAAAGCCGACTTCGACAAATTCAGCCGCGAGCAGCAAATGGTGTTCTTGATCAACGCCTACAACGCCTTCACCGTTGAGCTCATCCTGACCAAATACCCGGATCTCAAATCCATCAAAGACCTCGGCTCGTTCGTGACGCCACCCTGGAAGAAAAAGTTCTTCACACTGTTGGGCGAAGAGCGCCACCTGGACTGGATCGAACACGAGCAGCTGCGCCCGCGCTACAACGATCCGCGCGTGCACGTGGCCGTCAACTGCGCCAGCATCGGTTGCCCGGCGCTGTTTCCCGAGGCGTTTACTGCGACCAAACTGGACATGCAACTTGAAGACGGCATGCGGCGCTTTTTGGGTGACACCACGCGCAACCGTTTCGCCGATGGAAAACTCGAGGTCAGCATGATCTTCAAGTGGTTCCGCGAAGACTTTGAAAAAGGCCACAAGGGCTTCAACAAGCTCGAAGACGTGTTCGCCAAATACGCCGACCAGTTGGCCTCCAACCCGGCCGACCGTGAAAAAATCAAGGCCAAATCTGTGTCAATCTCGAACCTGGACTACGACTGGTCGCTCAATGATATGGGGCGATGAGGCGATCAGGCGATGAGGCGGTAAGGCGTCAATAAACACGCCGTAAGCGCCATCGCCGCATTGACCTTGGGACGCTCAAGCCTGACGGCGCATGCGGAAAGGCACGATATCCCGTCCTCATGCGCGCTCAGGCGACTTTGACGTCGACTGGACTTGACCCAATACTGTTCGTTTAGTCGAATTTCCACCGCTTGCCATGAGCTTGTCGAAGGTTCTGCGTGGTTCGACAGCCTAACCACGAACGCTTAAACGAACAGTATTGGGACTTGACCCGTTTTCAGGGACACATTGGGACTTCTTGGGTTTGGCTGCTTTGACTGCCTGAACCCTGGTTGTTTGCCAACGGCGCAGGCTTATCCACAGGCAAGTGCCGTCGGTAATTCTGAATCGTCAATAATCGGCCAGGTATTGCAGTCAATGCAAACCCGCGTCAAAGAAGCTTCAATGTGTCCGCGCAAACGGTCAAGTCCACCTCGACTCAATATCCAACCAGAACGATTGAAACAATGACACCTCTTTACCAAGACGAACTGCTTGAACAACATCTGCGCGCCTTTTTGGGTGACATTGACGCCGAAGCGATCGCGTTGCTGCGCAGGCACCTCGAATGGATCGATGTCGCCGCCGGACAGGCGTTGATGGCGCAGGGCGAGGCTGGTGACTCGATGTATTTGTCCATCAGCGGTCGGCTGAAGGTGTACGTGGTGGACGACGCTGGCGTTGAACACATGGTGCGTGAAATGGCGCGCGGGCAGGTCATTGGCGAGATGAGCCTCTACACCGACGAGCCGCGTTCGGCCACTGTCATTGCGGTGCGCGACTCGGTTTTGGTGCGTCTGGCAAAAGCCGACTTCAATCGGCTCTTGGCAACCAGTTCGCAGCTTTCAATTGCCCTGACCCGCCAGATTATCAAACGTCTTCAGTCGGCACAAAAACATTCCACCGAAGCGAAGCCGGTCACCCTGGCCATTTTCCCCGTCACTACTGGCATTCAGCTCGATGCATTCGCTGCTGCGCTGGCCGAACAGCTTCAGAAAATTGGCAGGGTGCGAATCGTCGATGCCGCATCCGTCGATAACGATTTGCAGGAATCCGGGCTCGCCCAATCAGCGTCGGACAACGTTGATGCCAAAAAGCGCATCGCATTGCATCTTGATCGAATCGAGGCCGCGCATGACTATGTGATTCTGGTCGGTGACTATGGACCGACACCTTGGACGCAGCGCTGCGCAGGGTCTTGTGACGAGGTGCTGCTGCTGGCAGATGCGTCGCAGCCGCCAGTTTTGCACGAGATCGAATTGAAATGCCTCGCGCAGCGAACCAGCCGCGCCGGAGCAGGAGAAACCTTGGTGTTGTTGCACCCGCCCGAGTTGCGTTGTCCCATTGGTACGCGTGCCTGGCTTGATCGTCGCCCGGTGTCCAGCCATGTCCACGTCCGCCGGGGCCTGGACAAGGATATGGCGCGTCTGGCCCGTCTTCAAAGTGGCACGGCCATTGGACTTGTCATGGCAGGCGGTGGCGCTCGGGGTTGCGCTCACTTGGGTATTTACCATGCGCTACAAGAGCACGGCGTCGAGATCGATTTCGTGGGCGGCACCAGCATCGGGGCGGTCATGGCCACCCTGGTGGCGTCCGACCGGCCGGTCGAAGAGGTGCTGGCGATTGCGCGCCGCTCTTTTGGAATCAATCCGACTGGCGATTTCAACTTCATCCCCTTGCTCTCGCTGATTGCCGGGCGCAGACTTCGCAACCTGGTTCAAACTGCAACATTCGAGCTATTTGGAAGACAAGCCGACGTTGAGGACCTCTGGAAAAATTGCTTTATCGTGGCAAGCAACTACTCCAAGGCGGCAGAACAGGTGATCGTGCGAGGCGACCTCTGCAAGGCCATGCTGGCGAGCATCGCCATTCCCGGCGCCCTGCCGCCTGTTCTGCATGACGGCGACCTGCTGTGCGACGGTGGCACATTCAATAATTTTCCGGTGGATGTGATGCGACGCGTGCGAGGCGTCGGAAAAGTGATCGGCATTGATTTGAGTTTTGGTAGAGTGAGGCGCTTCGACCACGATGAGGTGCCGGGCAGCTGGGCACTGCTGCGCGACCGGCTGCGCCCACGTGCCAAGCGTCGCTTCCGGTTTCCGTCTCTGGTTTCCTACCTGATGAACGTCACGATTTTGTACAGCGCATCGCGCAGGCTGGATTCGAAAAAGCTCACGGACCTTTATTTCAATCCGCCATTGCTGCGCGTGGGCATGCTGGAGTGGAAAAAATTCGACTCGATTGTTAGACAGGGGCACGCGCATGCCGGCGAGGTGCTGGCGGCATTGAGTAGCGCTGAATCACAGGCGTTCGCGCGCAAGCCTGCCTGACAATTTTGGGCGCGGCGCGTGGTAGCCGGCGCCCGATCCGAAATAACCCGCCGGCCACACGGCTTTGCAACCAAAGCACAACAAAAGCGGTCAGGCCTTGCAATCAATGCGAACCTGCGCCAAAAAAGCCTGAATGTGTCCGCGCCAACGGGGCCAAGTCCAAACCCAAAAAAACGCCACCAGCAGGCAGAAATGACGCAAAATAAGTTTCATGTCGCTGCTACTTCCGCCCCACGCTCAAGTACCCGCAGTACTTGCGGGAAATGGGTTTTTGTTCAGCTTCGTTAGGCGCGAATTTGTTTTGGTACCAGGCTCCAATTTGACGCTGACTCTGGCCCTGTCTTCGGCCCTGTTGCTGATCGCCACTCCCGGGGCGGCACAGGAGTTGGCGCCGTTTTCAACCGCCAAAAGCGAGGCGCTTCCGGCACCCTGGCGCCTGGTCGGGTTGCCCAAAGGCAGGGCCCCGTTGGCCCAGTTTGAAATCGCCACGGTGGACAATGACAAGGTGCTCAAACTGGCCACTGACAAGACCTACGGCACGGCACTGCACGAGGTAAAACCCACCGTGTTGGCGGCAGGAAGCATGCTCAAATGGCGCTGGCGGCTGGAGCAGGAATTGCCCCTGGCCGACCTGAAAGCAAAAGCCACCGACGACGCCGCAATCAAGGTCTGCGCCAGTTTCGACCTGCCTCTGGACAAACTCGGATTTATCGAACGCAGCGTGTTGCAAATAGCACGCAAAGCCAGCACTGAACGATTGCCTGGCGCGACCTTGTGTTACGTCTGGGACCACAAGTTGCCCGTGGGTTCAGAACTGGCCAACGCCTTCACACAGCGCCTGCGTTATGTGATTCTGGATTCCGGTGAGAAGCAGCGCGGCCAGTGGGTCACCCACGAGCGCGATCTGGCCGCTGACCTGCTACGCGCCTTCGGTCATGAGTTTGATACGCCGCCGCCACTGATAGCGATTGTGGTCGGCGCCGACTCAGACAACACCAAAGGCCAGAGCCTGGCTTACGTGGGCGACGTGCTGCTCACCGTCAAAAGCAACGAGGTCAAGAAGCCAGAATGATCGGCTCCAGCGCATCACCCTGCGGCAAGATGCGCCCAATGATGGCGGTGTGGGTGTAGCCCAGATCCAGAAGGGCCTTGACGCAGGCGTCAACGCGGTCTGCCGGCACGCTGGCCAGCAGGCCGCCGGCCGTTTGCGGGTCAAAAATCAGGGGGTAACGCGGGTGTTTCACCCACGCTTCCTGGTTTCTGATGGCGCGGCGCAGGCGCACATTGGCACTTTGCAATGAGCTCACGATGCCGTTGGCGACACATTCCTCAGCGCCGTCGAGCATCGGAATTTTCGACAGCGACAGCTCTGCGTCCACGCCCGAGGGGCGTGTCATCTCGACCAGGTGGCCCAAGAGGCCAAAGCCGGTCAAATCAGTGCAAGCCGTCACGCCATGCTCACGCAGACATTGCGCCCCCAAGCGGTTGGAAACCACCATGGATTTCAGCGCCGCATCGATCCAGCGGCCTTTGGCGGCGATGCGCGCGTGGGCCGCGAACAAGGTGCCGGTGCCGACCGGTTTGGTCAAAATCAACATGTCGCCGGCCTTCATGGCGCCTTTGCTCATGACACTGGACAAAACCGCTTCGCCGTTGTCGTCAATCAGGCCATTGACGGCAAAGCCCAGCGCGAGCTCCTTGCCTTCACCGGTGTGCCCGCCCACCAGTGCGCAATTGGCCTCCCGCAGCACGTCCATGGCGCCAGTCATCATCTGGAACAGGATGTCTTCGGTTTTGGACTCCAGCCCTGGCGGCACCGTGACTACCGCCGTGGCCGATTGCGCCTCGCCGCCCATGGCCCAGATGTCGCCCAAGGAATGGTTGGCAGCGACTTTGCCGAAGGTGTACGGGTCATCTATGAAAGAGCGGAAGAAGTCGATCGAATGCACCATCGCCTTGCCGGGTGGCACACGCACCACGGCGGCGTCATCTGGGTCTTTGAGTCCAATGAGCACGTCGTCACGGTCCACCGGATGCAGGTTGCCCAGGGCGCGGGCCAGCACTGTGGCGCCCACTTTGGCGCCGCAACCGCCGCAACGCATGGCGATGGCGGAGATCGCCTGCAAAGACTCCTCCTGACTGAGTTTCACAGCCGATTGCGCGGCGGCAGTTGCGGGCTTGGCCTGCGTGTCCATCTCGGGAAACTTGTCGAACTTGGTCATGAAGCGCCGATCGATCCAGTCTTTCCAGACCCAGACCCAGTCCCCTGCAAAACCGACCCAGCTGCGCGAGGCCACGGCGTACTTGTCACCGGTGCTGATGAGCGCAAGCCAACTGCGCTGCGGGTGATAGACCTGCAGTGGCGCGCCAGCCACGGCGCGGCGCAGGTTTTCAGCCAGTGGCGGCCCCTGGCGCACGGCGAAAACGCCGGCTTTTTCGAGTTTGAAATTGACCATGCTGGCGATATCGCCGGCTGCAAAAACGTGCGGGTCGGTCAACGACTGCAATGTGTCCTTGACTTCAATGAAACCCTCATCATCGAGTTTCAAGCCGGTCTGGCGAAGCCACGGCGCACCGCCGGCACGGGTGACCCAGACCACTTCGTCGGCCTCAACGGTTTGCCCGCCGGCCGTAGTCAATCGACCGGCCTCAACCTGCGTTACTTCGGCCTTTTGGTGCAATGTGACGCCGCGCTGGCGCAGCACGGTTTCGAATCGGCGCTGCACGCCGGTATTGTGGGTCGGCAAAATCGTCGCGCTGGCTGTGAAGAGGTGAAAGGCCAGTTCGTCCGGGTTGCGGTTCAACTTGCGCAACTCATTGCGCAACCGCCACTGCATCGCCAGCAGGAGTTCGACGCCACCGGCGCCGCCACCCACCACCGCAATGGTTGTTTTGCCGGGATGGTTCTGCACGCGTTTCAAGAGTGCCAGCCAGCGGTCGTTGAAGCGCTGGATCGGTTTGACCGGTACGGCATGTTCGGCGGCGCCCGGCACGCTGGCCAACTGCGGGGTGGAACCGATGTTGATCGACAACTCGTCATACGGCACCGGCGGGCGATTGCGGCAAAGCACTTTCTGGCTCACGCGGTCCAGGCCAATCACCTCGTCGCGGTACAGCCGCGCCCCGGCAAATACACACAGGCGAGACAGGTCAATGTGGACCTCGTCGTAGTCGTAATGCCCCGCCACATAGCCCGGCAACATGCCGGAGTAGGGCGTGTGCATGTCGGTGCAGATGAGCGTCACGCGAACGCCAGGGATTGGCTTCATGCCAAATTTTTTCAGCACGATCACATGGCTGTGCCCGCCTCCGACCAAAACGATGTCTCTTAAAACCGGTTGCTCACTCGAATTCATTTTTTTCCTGCAGGGGTGTCTTTCAGCAAGGCCCGGACCAGTTTGATCAAGGCCAATTTTTCTTTTTCGGGGCTAAACAATTCAGCGCGTTCGGCGCATTGTTCGGCAAGCCGGGTATAGAGGCCAGCGGACTTGAATCCGATGGCCAGGACTTGCTCTTTGCGCAGGCGGGTGAGCAGTTCGATCAGTGCGGCTGCATTTCCCACTTCGAAATAACCGGCATACGTTTCACCCAGCATGCCAACGTTGCCGTCGACCTTTGAGGCCAGCACCGGCGTGCCGCTGCTAACCGCCTCCATCACCACATGCGCGCCACCCTCCATCTTGCTGGCGTGAACCAGAATGTGCGCGCGCTGGATGTGCCGTCGGGTTGCTTCATGGTTCAAGCCACCGAGCCAGCGGTAATGCGGGCAACTTGCAGCCGTTGCGCGGGCTTCTTTGGCCAGATCCGCGTCCAGCGGGTCGCCAATGTGGTCAATCAGGATGCCGCTGTTGGCATTGAGCAAGCGCGCGGCCTCATAGAGGGTTTGGGGCGATTTTTCATCGCGCAAATGTCCGACCATCAACACACGGAGGTGGCGAGCCGTCTTGGCCAAGGTCTGTCGCGCCGTGGTCGACTGAAAAATAACCTGCGTTTTGCTTCGGTGCTGCAAGGGCAAGCGCTCGGGTCCCTTGTCCTGCAAAACCACAAGGACCCGCGCCAATTCAAGCGAACGAATGGCCGCCTGGTCAGACTCAATGTCGCGGTACAGGTCGGTGCCGGTCAGCACGACGGCCAGCCGCGGCGCGTTTGACGTGGCGCCTTGCGCGCGCGCCCAGGCGCCAATGTCGTCGGCCGAACGGCGCGCATGCAAAGCCAGCAAGACGTCATGCGGCTCGCCGTGCCATTTCTGGGCAATGGTGACGTCAAAGCCGATTTTGAGAAAACCTGCCCAACGCCAAGCGGTTTGCCAGTTTCCATTATTGGCATTGGCAGCGGCGGGAGTGACGATCAGGACACGGGGTTTGTTGCGCTCAGGCATTGTTTTTAGGGGGGGCCGATGGGATGCCAATTGCACTTCATGACCAACCTGGTGCGTCGCCGTGCGACTAAAATTCTTACACAGAGTTTCATCAAGTCCTGGTCAAGCCCCCATTGCTGCAAAAGCGCATGGATTCGAGTCTAATCGTTATCCCGTTTTTTCAATTTTTCAGGAGTTTCACCATGGTAAGTTTTTCCCCTTCCCGCACGTTCCGCGCAATGATGACTTGTGCCGTTGTTTTGTTCGGTTCTTTAAGTCATGCGCAACAGGTCTTCAGAGTCACGGCTATTCCCGACGAGTCGCCAACCGAACTCGCCCGCAAAGCCGCTCCACTGGTCAAATACCTTGAAAAAACATTGGGAATGAAGGTAGAGTTCACACCCGTCACCGACTACGCCGCATCGGTTGAAGCGCTGGCAAACAAACAGGTCGACATGGCCTGGTACGGCGGCTTCACCTTCGTGCAGGCAAATATCCGCTCCGGCGGCAAAGCCGTTCCACTGGTTCAACGCGAAGAGGATGAAAAGTTCCGCTCAGTCTTCATCAGCAGCGATCCTTCGGTGAAGTCGCTGGCTGATCTCAAAGGAAAAAACGTCAGTTTCGGCTCGCAATCGAGCACGTCAGGCCACTTGATGCCGCGCGCCTTTTTGCTCGAAGCCAAAATTGACCCTGACAAAGATTTCAAACGGGTCGCCTATTCAGGCGCGCATGACGCCATCATCGCTGCCGTGGCCGCTGGCAAAGTGGAAGCCGGAGCGCTGAATATTTCAGTCTGGGAAAAATTCGTTGCAGATAAAAAAGTCGACACCGACAAAGTCAAGGTGATTTACACCACGCCCGGTTATTTCGACTACAACTGGACTGTGCAC
>JANNYX010000150.1:0-5397 GCA_031410295.1 Rhodoferax sp. | reverse complement strand
CCCGGGATTGGCCTTCATGTAGGCCAGAAAGTCCTTGACGTTTCCAGCCGGAACTTTGGTGGGGTTGACTTCCAGAAACACCAGCACGCGGGCGGCGGCGGCCACCGGCACGATGTCTTTGGTCGGGTCAAACGGCATCTTGGCGTAGATGTGCGGATTGATCGACACCGTGCCGCCCGAACTCATCAGCAGGGTGTAACCATCGGCGGGTGACTTGGCCACCGCATCGGCGCCAATGTTGCCGCCGGCACCGGCGCGGTTTTCCACCACCACCGGTTGACCGAGGGCCTCCTGCAAGGGCTGCGCCACGGCGCGGGCGATCTGGTCCGCCGCGCCGCCGGGCGGAAAACTGACGACGACCTTGACGGGTTTGTTCGGCCAGGCGCCTTGGGCCAGGGCCGCAGGCGCGGTAAAAACGCTGGCGAGCAGCAGGGCGGTGGCCAGCGCCGCAGACAGTTTTTTGAGGAAAGGGGTCACGTGCTGGCTCCTGGGAGATGGGGTGATCGGGTTGGGGTGGCCGGGTTGGGGTGATTGGTCTCTTTTGCGGATTTGAATAACTCAAGACTTGACGCCAGCGGCTTTGGCGCGGCCCGGCGGCGCCTTTACCCAGCGGATCGGCTGTGCCTTGACGGGGCGGGCAGGCGCGCCGTGCTGGCGCAGTGCTTGGTCCAGCGCCAGGCCGCCTTCGTCTTTCAAGGCGGCCTCGCGGGCGTGCGCAATGGCCGCGGCGCGCGCTGCTTCTGTCGAGAAGCCTGGCGCCTGGGCCAGATGGTCGATCACGTGCAGCAGGTTTTCCTTGGCGCGTTCGTTGGTGGCGCCATAACCTTTGACCAGGCGGCCGCACAGGGCGAGTTCGTGGCCGAGCTGCCAATTTTTCTGTGCGCCTTCGACCACGGCGGCCAGCCATTTGTCGATCATCGCCTGCTCCTTGTGGAAGCGGCTGCCCTTGACGCGCAACCATTTCAGACTCGCCAGAACACGCAGCGACACCATGCCAAACACTGAATGCGTGCCAACCTTGAGCGGCAGCGCCCAAGGCAGTTTGCCCCGCGCAGCGCGGCGTTTGTCCCAATTCAAAACGGCGCTTGCCAAACCACCGGGAAGCAATGCCGCAAACTCCGGCGCGCCGGGTTTGAAGTGGTCATACAGCTTGAGCAAGTCATCGGGCTTGGCTTTGACCTCATCAAGCACGCGCCTCCAGCGGCTGGCTCGGCTCTTCAAGTCTGCCACCCGCACGATGTCGTCAAACGCCATCCACAAGGCCAGCCAGCGCACCATCTCGCGGGTGGTGGCAAAACCGTTGGCGCCAGCGGGGTCGATCTGGCGTTCCGCTGCCAGAACTTTTTGCAAACGCTTGATGTACAGCTCGGCGTAGGCCACGTCCTGGTAGTCCACCAAGCGCTCCACGCCCAGGCGGAGCAGTTCGTGCATCGGCGCCGGAAACTCATGAGAAAAATCAGGGATAGGCCGTCTTATATTATCAATTGTTTGCTCTGAAAAAGATAGCAAATCCGAAGCAACACGAAGTTGCTCGCGCTGTTGGCTGACTGCGTCGAAGCCGAGCGAGAAACCGCGCAAACTGGCTTTGGCCGTGCCAGCACCTTCCGCAATCACGGCTTCATAACTGGCCCGTGGAAACGGCAACGCGCCGCTGCCCGCGATGCAGCCGAGCATGGTGGCGCTGACCACCGTGCCCGCCTCGCGCGTGAGCCGGGCCATGTCGATGACGTGGTGCGCACGGCTGTGGTCTTGCACCAGTTTGACGAGTTGCGCGTCATCCCGGCGGCCATCCCCCATCGCCATCTTTTCCATGGTGGTCAGGGCGCGCGCCGACGACGTGATGACCAACGTCTGGTTGGAGGACGGCAGGCCGTTGCTGATTTGGCGGGCGGTTTCCAAGAGCTCGCTGGAGACCAGCACATCCAGGCGGCCCGGCAGGGGGTTGAGGCCAAACACCGGCCGCTTGCCGTGCAGCTCCAGCAGGGGTGTCGGAAACACTTCCAGGTAATAGGTGGTGGCGCCGGTGCGTTGCGCCACACCAGGAATCGACGTGGCCTGCGCCGCGAAACCGGCGTGCCGGGCGATGTCAATCAACCACTCCGAGAGCACACCGCCACCTTCGCCACCCAGGGCGCACAGGAGAATTGAGATGGGTTGCTGGTTCATAAAAGATGAGGTGCCGCTGGGCCGCCCCAAGGCAATTGCGACCCCCTCGGGGGGCAGCGACCCGTACAAAGGTGGAGCGCGGGGGCCATATCTATGCGGGTTGCAAGGCCTTGACAACGGTGCTGCGAAAAGTGGCAAGAAGGCGCTCATGCCACTTCGGGTTTTGCACAATTTCAGCGCGGTAAAACGAAGGGCACAAGGTGGCCGCGTGGGCGTTGGAGCCGCACAGGCCGCAACCCACACAGCCGTCAATCACGGTGGCCACCGGGTCGACTTTCAGCGGGTCGGGGTTGTCTTTGAGCGTCAGCGTCGGGCAGCCGGACAAACGAATACAGGCGTGGTCGCCATTGCACACGTCTTCATCGACGCCATATTTCACACGCACGACACGTTCGCCTTTGGCAAGCAAGCTGGCCAGCCAGGGTTTGACGCGGCGCTGGCGCTCCAGCTGGCATTCACCTTCCGCAATGATCACCTTGAGGCCGAGGAAGGGGGTGGTGAAAGCTTCCGTCAAGGTGGCGCGCATCTTGTCGACCTCGTAGGTATTCACGATGCGCAGCCACTTCACGCCCAGGCCATTAAGCGTGTTTTCAATGGTCTGGTTCAGGTGCGCCAGGCTCTGTTCCTTGTCGGGTGCGTTGGCCTTGTCTGCTTCATCGGGTGTGGAAATGATGTCCTGCGTGCCGGTGGCCGAGGTATAGCCGTTCTTGAAGATCAGCAAGACCGCATCGTCGCCATTAAAGAGCGCGCTTTGCACCCCGGTCAAGAGGCCGTTGTGCCAAAAGCCGCCGTCGCCCATCACCGAGAGGACGCGCCGGCTCATCATCGGCGAAACCCCGGCGCGGCTGGCCAGGCTCATGCCATAACCGAGGATCGAATGCCCGAATGAAAACGGCTCAAACGTGGCCAAAGCGTGGCAGCCAATGTCGCCTGAAATATGCACGTCGCCCACATCTTGCTGCGCCAGTTTCAAGGCCGAGAACACCGGCCGCTCCGGGCAACCGATACACATGCTGGGTGGCCGCGCAGGCAGCGGCGCCGGCAGCGATTTGGCGACTTGTTCGCGGCGTGCGCGGTTGCCATCAAGCCACTGCAGAGTCGACTCGGGTGTGTGATCCGGCAGGTACTTTTGAAGGAATTTTGCAAGACCGCCGGCCATGACTTCGGTGGTGTATTCACCGGCCTGGTGCAACAGGTCTTTGCCGTGCAGCGGGGTTTGAATGTCGGCGCGGCGCAATATCGTGGCCAGCTCCTGCTCGATGTATTCCGGCTGGCCTTCCTCGACCATCAAGACGGCGCGTTTGCCGACGCAGAATTCGTTGAGCTGCTGCGGCACCAGCGGGTAGGTGACATTCAGCACAAGTATCGGAATATCGGTTTGCCCGAATGCGTCGGCCAGCCCGAACTGCTGCAAGGCGCGAATCAGGGTGTTGTACAGGCCGCCTTGAATGATGATGCCGAGGTCTGAATGTTTGCCGTCGAAGAATTCGTTGAGCTGGTTGTCAACGATGTACCGGCGCGCGGCCGGCAGGCGTTCATCACCCTTGAGTTTTTCATGGCGGAAGGTAACGGGCGGGTGCGCCAGGCTCATGTAATCAAAACCTGCGGGCTCCTTGATCAGGTTCTTGGTGGAGAACGTGGAGGTGACGTTGTCCTTGCACTCAAAACTACCCCGCACGTGGCAGGCGCGGATGCGCAGCTCAAGAATCGTTGGCATGTTGGAGGCTTCCGAGAGCCGAAAGCCATGATCCACCATCTCGACCATGCGGCCGAGATCAGGTCGCGGGTCCAGCAGGCACATCGTCGACTTGAGCGCGTAGGCGTGTGTACGCTCCTGGATCACGCTGGCGCCTTCGCCATAGTCTTCACCCACCACGATCAACACGCCGCCCTTGACGCCGGGGCTGGAGAGGTTCGACAGCGCATCGGCCGCCACATTGGTGCCGACGATGGATTTCCACGTCACCGCGCCACGCAGCGGGTAATGAATCGAGGCCCCGAGCATGGCCGCTGCAGACGCTTCGTTGGCGCAGGCCTCCACGTGCACACCCAACTCGTCCATGTAGTCCTTGGCCTGCACCATCACGTCCAGCAGGTGCGACACCGGCGCGCCCTGGTATCCGCCCACATAGGCCACGCCCGACTGCAGCAGCGCCTTGGTGATGGCCAGAATGCCCTCGCCATGGAAGGTGTCTCCTGACCCAAGGCGCAGGGATTTGATTTCTTTGGTGAAGGAGACTTCCAAGGGGTGGCCTTTTGGTGGGCTGGCGGCTGCAAACGCAAGGCTATAGGATAGGGGATAAACCCTGGCAGGTGTGAGGGCTGGTTGGGTTCACGCCTCAAGCGGCCAGGCCGCGCAATGAGGTTGCCTCGCAGCCATGCTTTGCGAAAGCTTCACCGAAGGTTCGGTCCCATATTGCAAGAGGACGAGCATCTTGGCCAACTCACACCCTCATTCACGCCTCTTTGCGCTCGGCCACAAAACGGGTGTTGACTGCTTGTAGCGGAAGTAGTCGGCATCGTTCCCCCAACGTTTGTCGGCGCTGGCTTCGAGCAAGGGCACGCCGCTGACTTTGGTGATCAACAAGGTCACGAATAGCGGAGAGACGATGCCCACCCACTGCCAGCCCGAGAGCATGGGCACACAGATGATGAAAACCCCGACCCACAACACGATTTCACCCGCATAGTTGGGGTGGCGTGACCAGGCCCACAAGCCGCTTTGAATGAACTTGCCGGCGTTGGCCGAATTGGCGCGGAACTGGCGCTTTTGCCAATCAGCAACGACCTCGGTGGCAAAACCCAGCGCCCAAATGGCTGCGCCGACCAAAGTCCAGGCGGTGGTGCTGTGCCAATCTGATGACGACACCACAATCAGCACCGGCAGCAGCGTCAAAAACACCCACAGGCCCTGCAAGGTCCAGGACACGGCAAACCGCGGCAACGAGGTCTTGATTTGTGCGAAGCGTTTGTCTGAGCCGTCTTTGTGGACACGTAGAAACAGGAACAGCCCCAGGCGCAGCGCCCAAAGACCGCACAGGCCCAGCAGCAACACATCGGCCCAGGAACGAGGTGGACCATACTTGGCCACACTGGCCAATAACAACAGGTAAGTGGCGCTGCCAGTCAGGTCATAGAATTTTTCGGTTTGCAGCCAAAAGGCGGGCACGAAGGCCACCCACTGGATGGCGAAGGACAGCGCGGCGCAAAAGAGGAGTAAGGGCCAGCCAA
>JANNYX010000149.1:0-6475 GCA_031410295.1 Rhodoferax sp. | reverse complement strand
TGTCGACGTTGAAGCACTCGGCGCGGCTTCGCATTTGGTTGTCCGCCAGGCGCGCTGCACCATGTTCCTTTGTCTTCAGCGGTTGATCACCCCGCACGTCAACCAGGATCAGGTCGATGGGGCGCTCGGCGCAGCGGCATCAAGAAGGAGGCCGCAGGCCGGGTGACAGCCGCGGAGCCGAGTACCCCGTCGACGTGATCCGCACCGTCGGCCTAATCCGCACCGCAGACCTGATCCGCCCCATCGGCCTGATCCCACCAACGCACCGATCCCACTAAGGGGAAGTTCAAACCAACGGCGGCTGCAACTTCTCCGTGGCGATCACGCGTTGCACGGCGGGGCGGGCCAACATGCGCTGCAGGTAGGGGCCCAGGTGGCGCTCGTAACTGCGCGCGGGGCCGCTGGTGAAGCCGCGCGTCCAGCGGCACAAGACGAAAACATAAGCGTCCAGGATTGAATAACGATGGCCCAAAAACCAGCCATCGCCATCGTCCAGGTCGTCGCTGGCCTTGCTGCGGATCTTGACACGGGCCAACTCGTCTTCCAGCTGTTCCAGATGGCCTTTGATGCGCGCCTGCGCTTGCGCGACAACACCGCGCAACACGGCAGGGTCGCTGCTGGCGACATAACGCTCGGGGTAAAAATACATCATGGTGTCGGGCTGAAAGGTGTTGGCCAGCCACAGCAGCCACTTGTAGGCGTGCGCGCGTTCGCGGCTGCCCACGGGCGGCATCAGCCCGGCGCCGCCGCAGGCTTTGAGATGTGTGTCGCACAAGTGCAGGCAAATGGCCGCGCTTTCATACAACACCAGGTCAGGCTGCCCAGCCAACATTTCGACGAGCGTTGGGATCTTGCCGTTTGGGTTGAGTTTTAGGTAGTCGGCGCTCTTGTGCTGGTTCTGGCTGCGGTCGACCAGAACGAGTTCAAATGGCAGGCCCATTTCTTCCAGCACGACATGCGGGATCATCGAAGCGTTGCCGGGGTAATAGTGCAGTTGAATCATTTCATAAATCCAATTTGCAGGCGCATTGCCGCATTGCAAATCCTCGCCATACAAGTGTATGTCTGCGGCGGCATTTGTTGTTCAGGCCTTGCACTGCATCCCGCAAATTGAATTTCTGAAATATTCAACACATCTCTACTTCAATCCAAACAGCGCCGCAGCATTGCCCCAGGCGATCTGGCGCGCCACTTCGGGTGGCAAATCACCGAGCCAGGTGCGGTACCCCTGCATCAGTTCGTCGTAATACTGCCAGCGCTGGTTGACCCAGGTGTCCGAGCCGATCATGAAGCGGCCCGGGTATTTGAGCAGCAGGGCGCGCCATTCGGGGCAAAGATACGGGCCCCCAAGCTCGCCGACTGCGTCTGGCTCGCTGCCCCCCGAGGGGGCGCGCGCGCCTTGGGGCGGCCCGGCGGCGCGCCTGCCGCCCTCACAGGTAAGGCCAGGCCGATACGACAACTCACCCATCAAGAGCGGGTATTGGGCGAACAAGGCGTCAACACGCGAAGCGGGCGCGCCGCCAATGCTGGTGTGGGCCCAAATCAATTTCAGCTTCTGCCCTTTGGAGGGCGCGTTGGCCATCAGCAGGTCGATGGCGGTGTCGTCCACATGGGCCAGTACAGCCAGGTTCTTTTCCTCGGCGAACGCCATCAATTTTTTCGCCACCGGGGCGTTGGCGTTTTCGCTGCTGTAGAGGTGAAACTCGCCGATGCCCTGGTACGGCCCGGCCGCGGTGCCTTTGGCAAATTCGGCCTGCACCAGGGTGTAAATGGTCTCGTCTTTGAACCAGCTGTCGTAGTCAGCGCGGTTGCGGTACAGGCGGATGAAGGGAACCACTTGCAGCGCCGTGCCAACGTTGGCCGATTGGGCGGCGAGGTGGGTGGCGAGATTTTGGGTGCCCGCATTGGGCCGCGAGTTGGCCAGCGCACCCTTGACGCCGTTGCGCTGCAGGCGCGCCAGGATGTCGCTGATCGGGTGCGGCCCCGAGCCCTGGCCGTTGCCGCCTTGCCAGGCTTCGTCGTTGTAATGCAAATGGGCGTCAAAAAGCGGGCCGTTGTAATCTGAGGCCCATATATTGCCTAAAACAGCTATATTAAATATAGCAATAAATGCAATGTATTTGACGGCCTTCATTCTATTTAACCATCAACTTTTTGAAATATTATTTATTTCAGCGCAGGTGTTTTGCGAAAAAAGCCAACGTGCGCTCCAGCGCCAGCTTGGCGGCGGGCGCGTTGTAGGAGCCGCGGTGGTCGCAGTTGAAGCCGTGGTCGGCGGCGTAAATATGCACTTCAGTGCCGGGTTGCGCCGCCTTGAAGGCTTCCACCGTGGGCAGGGTGATGTGTTTGTCCAGATCGCCAAAGTGGCACATCACCGGGCACTTGGCGCTACGTGTCAGTTCCGCGCCCTGCGTCATGCCGCCGCCGTAATACGGCACCGCTGCGCTCACGCCCGACAGCAGGCTGGCGGCGCGCCAGGTCAACAAGCCACCCCAGCAATACCCCACCACACCGACCGGGCCGCCCAGGGTGTTGGCGAAGGCGGTGTCCTGGGTCGCCAGTTTGCCGGCGGTGGCGGCGTAGTTCACCGCCGCCTGGATGTCGTGCATCACCAGAGGCGTGATGGCGTCGCCGCTGGGGCTGGCCATGGCTTCCACGGCGGCCTTGAGCGCCATGCCGGCCGTCATGTCGTCGCCGGTGTAACCCAGCTCCACAGCTTCCTTGACGCGGTGAAAGGTGGCTGGCGCCACCGCCAGGTAACCGGCCTGGGCATAACCATCGGCGACCGCGCGGATGTGCGCGTTGACGCCAAAAATCTCCTGCAACACAACGATGGCCCCCTTGGGTTGGCCGTCGGGCACGGCAACATAGGCGGGCAGGACAAAACCGTCTTTGGACGTGAGGTCGGTGGTGAAATTCACTAGGGCTCCTTGGGTGGCTAAGGGTTGGGGGGCGCAAACAGGTACTCGCGCTGTGCAAAGCATGTGCAATTACAAGTGCGATTGCATGTCCGAATACTGGGTGCAAATTCGTCTACGTTTAATTGTGCGTTTTTGTACGCGTTTACGGATCCAAATACACGTGTGACCCGGCGTGACACTACGGCTAACATCTTCGCACGCCCACATTGTTAACCTGAAACCCCTTCGCGCGCACAGGACCTCCATGAATTCACCCGCTCCCACACCCGCCACCGGTATCGTCCTCGTCACCGGCGGGTCCCGCGGCATTGGGGCTGCCACCTGCCTGCTGGCGGCCGCGCGCGGCTGGGCGGTGGCGGTCAACTACGCCGCCAACGCTGCCGCGGCCGAGGCCGTGGTGCAGCGGATTCGCGCTGCCGGCGGCACGGCCATCGCGGTACAGGGCGACGTCGCCATCGAAGCCGACATCCTGCGCGTATTCAAAACCATCGATGCGCAGCTCGGGCGCCTCACCGCGCTGGTCAACAACGCCGGCGTGGTCGACGTGGCGTCGCGCGTTGACGGCATGGGCGGCGCGCGCCTGCAACGCATGTTTGCCATCAACATCCTGGGCAGCTTTGTGTGCGCGCGCGAGGCGGTGCTGCGCATGAGCACGAAACACGGCGGCGCGGGCGGCGCCATCGTCAACCTCTCCAGCGTGGCAGCACGCCTGGGCGGCCCCGGGCAATACGTGGATTACGCCGCCAGCAAAGGCGCCATCGACACCCTCACCACCGGCCTGGCCAAAGAAGTCGCCGCCGAAGGCATCCGCGTCAACGCCGTGCGCCCCGGCATCATCGACACCGACATCCACGCCAGCGGCGGCGAGCCCGACCGCGCACGCCTGCTCACCCCGCTGATTCCGCTGCAGCGCCCCGGCACCGCGCTGGAAGTGGCGCAGGCGATTGTCTGGCTGATGGGCGCCGAGTCGGCGTATTGCACCGGCGCGTTTATTGACGTGGCTGGTGGGCGATGAATATGAGCAGGTTTTGGCATTCCAGAAATTCAATTTCCGGGATGCAGTGCAAGGCGCAAACCGCAGCGATACACCTGTATCGCGAGGATGTGCAACGCCGCAATGCGCCCGGCAATTGGATTTATGGAAAGCCAAAATGGATTACAAGCCGCTGATTACCCTGCTGGCCATCGTCAACCCGCTGGCGATCGTGCCGTTTTTCATCCACTACACGCAGGATTTCACCGGCGCGCAACGCCGGCGCACGATCTTCATCTCGTCGATGAGCGCCTTTATCGTCATCGCAGTGAGCGCCCTCCTGGGCTTGCAGATTCTTGATTTTTTCAGCATCTCGCTGGCCAGTTTCCAGGTCGGCGGCGGCATGTTGTTGTTGACTTCGGCGCTCTCGATGCTAAATGCGCAACCGGCCGAGGCCAAATCCAACGCCGAAGAGATTCAGGAAACCGCCGACCGCTCGGCCGCGCGCGCCAGCATCGCCGTGGTGCCGCTGACCATCCCACTGCTGACCGGCCCGGCCACCATGTCCACCGTAGTCATCTATGCCGACAAAGCCAAAACTTTCCCGCAACTGGCGCTGCTGGTCGGTTACGGACTGGTCATCGCCCTGGCCACGGCCCTGTGTTTCGCCGCCGCCCAGCCGATCGCCCGCGTCCTCGGGAAAACCGGCATCAACGTGATGACCCGCCTGATGGGCCTGATCCTCGCCGCGCTGGCGGTGGAGGTGATGTCAGACGGGCTGATCAAGCTGTTTCCGGTGCTGGCGCGGGCGATTTGAATTCGGACAGGTCTCAAACGACCAACCTGCTGCAAAAAATCGGCAATCGGCAATCTGCAATCTGCAATCGCGCTGGTTAACGCTGATCGGCGCTGCCGGGCGCTGAAGCCCACGCGGCTGCCTGCGTGTCACCCAGCGCGGGAAGCGCCTGTTCAACTTGCAGCGATTGGTCGCGCGCCTCCTTCTTTACCTGCGGCAGCCGCGTGGGCTTCAGAGCCGGGGCGGCACAGGTCAGGCGGCCGTTTGAAGCTCTGCCAACTCACGAACTTTGGCTGGCGAAAGTTCCAATCCATTGGGCCAGCACAAAGCACCGGCATCGATGAAAAAGCGGCGGAAATAAGCGGGGTCCCGCAACTTGTCCAGTAGCGGTCCAGACCGGGTCGCAAGGTAAGCACCGGCATCGAACACGCCTTGGGTGTGATCGCTGAAATCCAGTTCCAGCCGGAAGGCATCCAACAAACGGGCATTGAGCACTTTAATCACGGTCTGCTCCTTGAATACGATCCAACGGTTCAAAGCGTTGGGCGCGCTGCCAATTGTCCTGCAACTCGGCTTGGTGCACCAGACACCAATCTTTAACGATGGCTGCCACCTTGCGCGGAAGTTCACCTTCGCTGACCTCACCAGTGGCAATTTTCACCAACACTTCGAACCCCTGATATTCCACATGAATGTGCGGCGGCGGGTGGTCGTCGTGCCACATGCGGATGATGATGCCGAAGAAAGTAGCGAGGGTTGGCAACGAAGTTTCTCCTACCAAGGCAAATTGGAAAGTAACTGTTGACCGATCTGCCACCCGCTCATCCCGAGTTTGTAGATCTCTTTACCGAACTTCACGACCTTGGAACCTTTATCGGCAATTTCGGCAGCCTTGCCAATCAACTTCATGCCCTGCGTTAGAACCGACCTGACTTTGGGCTCGCTTTCCTCAACTTCCGCCGCCAATTCAGTGGAGGCCGTTGTAAATTCGCCGACGGAATCAGACACAACTTTGCGCAGCGGTGCTACACCTTGAATCTTGTAGAGATGGAGCGCACGACGCAATGCGGCGGTTTGGCGCTCCAGCATTTCACGCAAGCCTGCGGGCAAATTGGTTTCTTGCAGGAGCTTTTCTTGCTCTGCCAAGCTGGTTCGCAGAGACTCCATGGCCTCTGCGTCAATCTCGATCTCATCAAACTTACTCAATGCCCATGATGCCCATTGAAGCGCCAGCGGGGTCGCACGCTTGGCCATTTGGTCTCGATGCGTACTCCATGCCACTGCTAGCTGGGTGGGTGAGAATCCGGCTTGAAGTTGAGTGACACAGTCTGTGTACAAGGTGGCAGGTGCGCCGATTTCTTTAAGCTTTGCCTCCATCGCCCCAATTTCAGCCAGTACTGCCTGGATCACGTCCAGGACTGCAACTTCGGTTAGGGGCATTGCCGACCCCATGTATTTTTCCCACGCCTCTTTGATTGCACCATTGGGATTTGCTGTATTGAAGAACTCGACTAAAACGTTGAGCCGTGATGCGGGATTCATGCGTGATCCTGGAATTTTGGTTTTCGAATTTTTGTCTTCTTGGTTTCCACAGGCAGAAGGCTGGTGTACTTCTGGTACAGCTCAAACAAAAACGCCACGCGCTCGGCGTCGCTCTTGTAGCTTTTCTTGCCGCCGCTGGCCTCGTAGGCTTTGTCCACCGCAGCATCCAGCTTCTGGTGCGCCTTGAGTAATTCGGGCGGCATGGTGAGCGGGTCGTACAAGTCGGCCAGCGTGGCGGGGTGG
>JANNYX010000148.1:0-3126 GCA_031410295.1 Rhodoferax sp. | reverse complement strand
CGATGCCCTCTGCCTGAAACCATGGCGTGCCCAGCACGGTTGCGCCAATCATCGCCAGGTTCAGCAACACCGGTGTTGCCGCGGGCACCGCGAACTGCCGCCAGGTGTTCAGAATGCCGGAGGCAAATGACACCAGGGAGATGAAGAAAATGTAGGGGAACATCCAGCGCGTCATCACGATCGCCGCCTGGTAGGCCTGGGGTTCTTTTTGCAGTCCAGCGGCCATGGCCCAGACCAGGAGCGGCGCGCCGATCACGCCCAGAATGCTGGCGGCAACCAGCGTCCACACCAGCACGGTGGCAATTCTGTCGATCAGTTGTTGCGCCGCCGGTTCTCCCTCACGCTCACGCGTGGCCGCCAGCATCGGCATAAACGCCTGGCTGAAGGCGCCTTCGCCAAACAGCCGCCGAAATAAATTGGGGATGCGAAACGCGACATAAAACGCGTCGGTCATCGCAGTTGCGCCAAAGAACGCGGCGAACAACTGGTCGCGGACCAGGCCAGCAACGCGCGAGGCCAGCGTGAACAGGGAAATAACGGAGGCAGATTTCAACAAAGACACGGCGCAAAGTGTAGCGAGTGATTTCCAATGGTGATTGAATCAAAAATGTCCGCAGTGGTAGAATGGAAGGCTTTGCTGGCATCATCCTCAGACACAAGGAACATTTTTTATGGCATCTACCAAACCGAAGAAAAAAAACCCGCGCCTGGCGTCGGGCCGTAAACGCGTCCGTCAGGACGTGAAAATCAATGCCGCCAACACCTCGTTGCGTTCACAGTACCGCACCGCGGTCAAGAACGTCGAAAAGGCAGTGGCCTCTGGCGACAAGGCCAAGTCCACCGAGGCCTTTGCCAAAATGCAGGCCGTGGTTGACACCGTGGCCGACAAAGGCATCTTCCACAAAAACAAGGCAGCGCGCGATAAAAGCCGTCTGTCAAGCCGGGTCAAGAATTTGTCCCTGGCGACCCCCGCAGCGGCACCCGCCGCCGCTTGATACGTCAAGCAACCCCGCACGGAGTGAATTGAACAGTCCACTCTGCCGTTTGTAACGGGTGCGCTGCCAGCAAGACAAATCAACCACCTTCGGGTGGTTTTTTTGTGCCCGTCGCTTTCACGCAGCCGGCGCGGACGGCGTGTCAATTGGCGCTTCAAGGCGCACCTGCAGGTCGTTGTCGCGGGCAAAGTTGACGCAAAAATCCCAGGCCATGACGTTGTGGTCACATAGCTCCCGGTTCACGATGACGCATTTCACGTCGCCGTACGAAGTTGGCAAACACCAGGGCGAATAACCCAAATGAGTGCCGGCAGACCTTGATGGGTTGGCGCCGCCGGGGCGGAACTGGCTCATGACGCCAGCCAGACGTTCGGCCTAGTCGCTCGGACGGAAGGTTTTTCCGCCATTGGTGACCCCCAGGATAAAAACTTCTTTTGCAGTGCTGGGAACCATGCGGTAATTTTAGTTTCGTGCATTGCTGTGATGTGAAATTGTCAAAAAACCGACTGCATTGATGTGCCTAAAATGAGCCTCCAACGGCCCACCTTACCCAACCGATCTGGACCGATTTGTTTTGTTGACCCTTTGAAAGTCCGGCCATGAATGCACCCGCCACAGCTGCTGAAACCAGCATTGCCGCACCCGTTGCGCCCTCCTCGCCGCACGTGATGAACACCTACGGGCGCGTGCCGATCGCCATCTCACACGGCCAGGGCTGCCGGGTGTGGGACGTGAACGGCAAGCGCTACCTGGATGGCCTGGGCGGCATCGCGGTCAACACGCTGGGCCACAACCACCCCAGGCTGGTGCCAGCCTTGCAGGATCAGATCGCCAAAATCATCCACAGCTCCAACTATTACCACGTGCCAGGCCAGGAAATTCTGGCGAAAAAGCTGGTCGAGCTGTCGGGCATGACGAATGTCTTTTTCTGCTGCACGGGCCTGGAAGCCAACGAGGCAGCCTTGAAACTGGCGCGCAAATTTGGCCACAACAAAGGCATTGAGCGCCCGGAAATCGTGGTCTATGACAAGGCCTTCCACGGCCGCTCCATCGCCACCCTGAGCGCTACCGGCAACCCAAAAATTCAGGAGGGTTTTGGTCCATTGGTGGAGGGGTTTATCCGCATTCCTTTGAACGATGTCGCCGCCCTGAAGAAAGCCACTGCTGGCAACCCGAATGTAGTAGCGGTATTTTTTGAGGCGATCCAGGGCGAAGGCGGCGTGAATCCAATGCACATGGACTACTTGCGCGAAGTGCGCAAGATCTGCGACAACAACGACTGGCTCCTGATGATCGACGAAGTGCAGTGTGGCATGGGCCGCACCGGCAAATGGTTTGCCCACCAATGGGCCGGTATCACGCCCGATGTGATGCCGCTGGCCAAAGGCCTGGGTTCCGGCGTGCCGATTGGCGCGGTGGTGGCAGGCCCCAAAGCGGCTGATATCTTCCAGCCCGGCAACCACGGCACCACCTTTGGCGGCAACCCGCTGGCGATGCGCGCCGGCATCGAAACCATCCGCATCATGGAGGAAGAGGGACTGCTGGCCAATGCCGCCCTGGTTGGCAAACATTTGCGCGACGGCTTGACGCGCGAACTGGCGGCGCAGATCGCCAATGGCGGCGTCAAGGAAATCCGCGGCCAGGGCTTGATGTTGGGCATTGACCTGGCGAAACCCTGCGGTGTGATCCTGACGCAGGCCGCCGAGAATGGCCTGCTTTTGAGCGTCACGGCAGACACCGTGGTGCGTCTGGTGCCACCGCTGATTCTGTCGATCGCCGAGGCCGACGAAATTGTCAGCATCCTGTGCCCCTTGATCAAGGCGCATCTGGCGAAATCTCAATGAAGCCCGCGCTCAAACACTTTCTGCAAAACAGTGACTTCAGCGCCGCGGAATACGACTATTTGTTCAAGCGCGCCGCGCTGATCAAGAAAAAATTCAAGGCCTACGAAAAACACCACACGTTGGCGGACCGCACGCTGGCGATGATTTTCGAAAAAGCCTCGACCCGCACTCGCGTAAGTTTTGAAGCCGGCATGTACCAGATGGGTGGCAGCGTGGTGCACCTGACCACCGGCGACAGCCAGCTTGGCCGGGCTGAGCCGATCGACGACGCGGCCCGCGTGATCAGC
>JANNYX010000147.1:0-4123 GCA_031410295.1 Rhodoferax sp. | reverse complement strand
CGGTGGTGGGCGGCGGGCTGGAACTGGCCACGTCCTGCCACATCCGCGTCGCCGACGACACCACGTTTTTCGCGCTGCCGGAAGGCTCCCGCGGCATCTTTGTCGGCGGCGGCGGCTCGGTGCGCATCACCAAACTGGTCGGCGCCCAGACGGTCATGGACATGATGATGACCGGACGCGTTTACAAAGCCGCCGAAGGTGTCGCCAAAGGGTTTGCGCAGTACCTCGTGCCCGAGGGCCAGGCCCTGGCGAAGGCGATTGAACTGGCCGAACGCATTGCCCAAAACGCGCCGATGACCAACTATGCCTTGATGCAGGCCCTGCCGCGCATCGCCGAGCAAACCGCAGACCACGGCTTTTTGATGGAGTCGCTGATGTCTTCGGTGGTGCAGTCAGCGCCCGAGGCCAAGGCGCGGGTGCGCGCGTTTCTGGACGGCAGCGGCCCCAAGGTCCGACCGGACGGCATCAAGAAAGATTGAACCTGTGATGGCCACACCCCCCAAATTTCGTCCGTTCACCTTTGGTGTCACACGCGCGGCGGTGCGTGAGGCCATGGGCGCCACCTATTTGAGCGCCGACCAGGCCCTGCAGACCTACGCGCATCGCATGACCGACCGGCTCATTCATTGGGCCAATGTCACACCGGATCGCGTGTTGTATGCCAGGCGCGCGCCGGTTACCGCAACCAGTCCCGGTGGCGAGTGGCAAACCCTGACCTTCAAAGAGGCGCTGCAGGCGGCCCGCAACATTGGCCAGGCGTTGCTGGACCGCGGGCTGAACGCCGAAAAGCCGTTGGCGATCCTGGGCGAAAACAGCCTGGAGCACGCCATGCTGGCGCTCGGGGCGATGTACGTGGGTGTTCCGTATTGCGCGGTGTCGCCGGCGTATTCGCTGGTGAGCCAGGACTTCGACAAACTGCGCCATGTGCTGGACACACTCACGCCGGGCCTGGTGTACGCGCCCGACTGGGAGCGTTATGGCCGGGCGATTCAGGCGGTGGTGGCGCCGGGGACCGACATTGCCTTGAATTCTGTTGCTATTAATGCAGTAGCAAACTATTCATATAATTCGTCGGCCTTAACGTCGTTTGACCAATTGAAAAATACAATGGGCACGGCAGCGGCCGATGCGGCCATGCAAGCCACCGGGCCAGACACGATTGTCAAATTCCTCTTCACCAGCGGCTCGACCAAGTTGCCCAAGGCCGTCATCAACACACAGCGCATGATCTGCGCCAACCAGCAGCAGATGTTGCAGTCCATGCCCGCAGTGGCGCATGAGCCGCTGGTGCTGGTCGACTGGATGCCATGGAACCACACCGCTGGCGGCAACCACAACTTCTACATGGTGGTGCACAACGGTGGCACGATGTACATTGACGACGGCAAACCCACGCCTGCGTTGCTCAAGGAAACCCTGCGCAACCTGAGCGAGGTCGCGCCGACCTGGTATTTCAACGTGCCGGTGGGGTTTGAAGCCATCGCCAACGCGATGACGACCGACGAAAAGCTGCGCAAGAATTTCCTCTCCCGCGTGCAGCAACTCTTCTACGCCGGCGCCTCACTGGCGCAGCCGATCTGGGACAGCCTTTACGCCAGTGCCGAACAGGAATACGGCGAACGTGTCGTCATGACGGCGGGCCTGGGCATGACCGAATCCGGCCCCTTTGGCCTCTTTGTCACCACGCCCCACTCCAAGGCGGGCGACCTGGGCTTGCCCGCGCCGGCCATGGAACTCAAACTGGTGCCGATGGGTGACAAAGTCGAAGTGCGTTACCGCGGCCCCAACATCATGCCGGGGTACTGGCGCAATGACGAAGCCACCAAGGAGTCATTCGACGAAGAGGGTTTCTTTTGCACCGGTGACGCCGTCAAATGGATTGACGAGAACGACCACCACCAGGGCCTGCGTTTTGACGGCCGCATCGCGGAGGACTTCAAACTCAGCACCGGCACGTTTGTCAGTGTCGGGCCCCTGCGCGGCAAGATCATTGCAACGGGTGCGCCCTATGTGCAGGACGCTGTCATCACCGGGCTGGATTTGCGTGAAGTGGGCGCCATGTTGTTCCCCACGGCGCAAATGCGGGCCTTAAGTGGCCTGGACGCAAACGCCAGCATGGCCGAGGTGGCCGACTCCAAGCCGGTGCAGGACTGGTTGCAGCAGCTCGTCAACACCCTGGCCAAAACCGCCACCGGCAGTGCCACGCGCATCGCCCGAGCCATCATCCTGACCGAGCCGGCTTCCATTGACAAAGGCGAAATCACCGACAAAGGCTCGATCAACCAGCGCGCCGTTTTGAAACACCGGGCCGATCTGGTCGCAGCCCTGCACGCCGGCACGCGGGAGCATGGGGCTTCCCACCTTGTCATTCCGCAATAATTTATCGATCATTTCGACTGTTCATTTTTCCAGGGAGACTTTCATGCAACGCCGTCAATTCACGCAAGCCAGCATTGGCGCCACGATTCTTGGCGCATGGGGCGCCAGCCCGGCTTTCGCCCAAGCCCAACTGCCCCTGGAGCAGGTGAAATTCTTTTTCGGTTTCCCTGCCGGCAGCTCGGGCGACATCGTGGCGCGGCGCGTCAGCGACAAGATAGCGGGCAGCGCGTATTCCAAAAACGGCGCCGTGGTGGAAAACAAACCCGGCGCCGGCGGCCGTATCGCGCTGGACGTGCTCAAACCCATGCCAGCCGATGGCTCGCACTTGACGCTCACGCCCTACTCCATGCTCTCGCTTTATCCGCACGTCTACACCAAGCTGGGGTACGACGTGCTCACGCCCTACTCCATGCTCTCGCTTTATCCGCACGTCTACACCAAGCTGGGGTACGACGCCTTCAAGGATTTTGTCCCGGTCTCCATGGCCGCCATCATGTACCACGGCCTGGCCGTGGGGCCAATGGTGCCCGCCAGCGTGACGGACGTGAAAGGTTTCCTGGCCTGGTGCAAGGCAAACCTGGACAAGGCCAACTACGGCTCGCCCGGCGCTGGCTCCACACCACACTTCATCGGCGCGCTTTTGGGCATCAACAACAACCTCGACATGAAACATGTGCCTTACCGCGGCTCGGTGCCCGGTGTGACCGATGTGGTGGGCGGCCAGATCGCCGCGATGGTGACGCCGCATGGTGACTTCATCGCCAACCACAAGGCCGGCAAACTGCGCATCATTGCAACCTCTGGCGCCAAGCGGTCCCCCTTCGTCCCTGAAGTGGCCACATTTGCTGAGCAAGGGTTCCCGGAGCTGACCGTGGACGAATGGTTCGGCTTTTACGCGCCGGCCGGAACACCCGCCAATGTCGTAAACGCTGCAAGTGCCGCCATACAAACCGCGCTCAAAGACAAATCGGTGATAGACAGTCTGGCGCTCGTCGGTCTCATCGCCCAGGGATCCACGCCCGGCGAGCTCGGCGCCAGCCAGAAGCAGCAATACGACCGCTGGGGCCCGCTGATCAAAAAGATCGGTTTCACCGCTGAATCCTGAATTGGCAGCACCGAGTAAACCTGCATTTTTCAAGTTCAATTTCCCGTCCCTTTTTTAGGAGCCTTGCATGACCACCCGTCGCCAATTTACCCAAGCCGCCGCTGCCGCCACCGTATTGGGAGCGTTCCCCGCCTCCTTGGTCCGTGCCCAGGGCATGATCGATACTTTGCGCATCATCGTCGGATTCCCCCCTGGCGGCACCACCGACGCGTTTGCCCGGCGCATGGCGGAAAAGTTGCGCGGGGTCTATGCCACCAATGTGGTGGTTGACAACAAAGCCGGCGCCGGTGGCCAGATTGGCGTGACCACCTTGATCGGCTCGCCGGCAGACGGCACGGTGATGTTGTTCACACCGGGTTCAATGATCACCATTTACCCACATACCTACCCCAAGCTGCAGTACAAGGCCAGCGACGTGTTGCCCATCAGCACCGGCCTGTACACCGCGTTTGGTTTGGGCGTGGGTCCGGCGGTGCCCGCCTCGGTAACGGATCTCAAGGGTCTGATTGCCTGGCTCAAGGCCAACCCCGCCATGGCCAACTACGGCACCCCCGGCGCGGGCTCCATGCCGCACATGGTGGGCGCGTTGCTCGACAAGGCCGCCGGTCTGGACATGAAACAGATCGCCTACCGCGGCTC
>JANNYX010000146.1:0-1896 GCA_031410295.1 Rhodoferax sp. | reverse complement strand
AGCTACTGCGTCTGACGCTCGACGCGGGCGAAACGGATGATCAGGGGACTCCGAAAACGCGCAATATCTTTAGCGGCATCGCCAGCGCCTATCAACCCGCCGACCTGATCGGCAAACACACCGTGATGGTCGCCAATCTGGCACCCCGCAAGATGAAGTTCGGCATTTCCGAGGGCATGGTGTTGGCCGCCAGCCACGGCGATGAAAAGGCCCCGCCCGGCATCTACGTTCTCGAACCTTCAAAGCTTGGCAACGCCGGTGGCTTGGGCGCGCTGCCGGGCATGCGGGTGCGTTGACCCGCGCCCGGCAGACGAAAGACATAGCGGAAAACCTTACCGGCCTGCGCCGGTGTCGAGCCCAGCCCAAAACTGCAGCACCTCCTGGTTTAAGCGCTGGGCGCATTCAACCTGGGGCACATGCCCGCAGTTGTCAAACACCTGCACTTGTACGCGCGGCAACAGCCGCTTGAGGATCTCGGCCTGCTTCACGGGCAGCAATTTGTCTTGTCGCCCCCAGATCACCAGGGCGGGTGCGATGATGCCAGGCATGGCGGTTTGCAATACAGACACCTGGTCCGCCGGAAAACCGCCGAAGGAGAGGACGCCTCGCATGGTTTTCAGAAACGCCGCCTGCGCACCGAGTAGCCTGGAAAAACGGAACTTGTCCATTGGGTTCATCGCATGGGCATCAAAGAAGAATGGGTTTTAATTTAACCATGCGGGCCATGCAGTAAGGAATTTGATATTTCCTTACTTTTATGCTATCCTTACGTCATAGTTCAGCGAGCAATTACATCGAGGATCAGCCATGTCAGCCGTCTTTAAACCCACGACTTTTGAGTTTGAGGCCACCGTCACCAGCAAGGGGCAGATCACGCTGCCCGTGGCGCTGCGTGAACGCCTGGGGATCGAAGCAGGAACCAAAGTCAAATTCTTCCACGACGCCAAAGGGACGCGGCTGGAGGCCGAAAAGCCGATCAGCGCGTACCGGGGATTTTTGAAGCATTTGGGGTCCATTGATACAAGCATCCCCAAAGAGCCTGATCGCGATTTTGATTACATCCTCAAGGATATTGACCCCGAACATCTACGCAGGCTCAAGGCAGGGTTGGGCAAATGAACGTTGTGGATTCTTCTGGATGGATCGAGTATTTCCTCAACTCGCCCATGGCGGCATTTTTTGCGCCGGCCGCCGAAGATGTAACCCATCTCATCGTGCCCTCTATAGCCCTGCTCGAAGTCCATCGTTTTCTCAGCGGCACATTTCCGCCAGTTGACCGTGACGTGTGCCTGGACGTCATGCGCCGCGCCCAGGTGGTCGATCTGACAGACACCCGCGCCATCGCGGCGTCCGAAGCCGCGCAAAAACACAAACTCGCGATGGCGGACGCCGTGATGTATTCCGTCGCCCGTGAATTCAAGGCCACATTCTGGACGCAGGACATGGACTACGAAGGCCTTCCTGGCGTAAGGTACCAGGCCCGGCTTTGATCCGAACCACAGGCTGCAACCAAATCGACACACCTCACCTGAACTGCACACCCCATGACAGCAACTATTGACAAGCCAGCCGCCGCTGACAAATCCGCCTACCGCAACTACGCCACCCCCCAGGTGAGTGAAACCTTCGACCGTGTGCGTGAGTTTTACCGGCTCAACCACAGGCACCAGACCCACGAATTCGTCAAGGCCAAAAAGGCCGAATTCCTCGCTTTCAATCGCCAGAAAATGACCCCCTGGGCGGCGCTGGACTACCTCAACACCCTGGTCGACGACAGCGACCCCGACATCGCGCTGCCGCAAATCGACCACCTCCTGCAGACCGCAGAAGCCATGCGCGCCGACGGCCAGCCCGACTGGATGGTCCTCACCGGTTTCATCCACGACCTGGGCAAGG
>JANNYX010000145.1:0-2997 GCA_031410295.1 Rhodoferax sp. | reverse complement strand
GACCTGGTCGACACTGCCCACCAGGGCCGCGCCGCAACCCGAGCGGGCGCGGCCAATGCCGGTCCACATGCCGGGTTCGATGAAACCCTGCGCGTCGGCCATGTCGCGGTTTTTCGCCTGGATGGTCACGCCGTAAGTCTTGGCGTCCAGCGCCCGTTCGCGGATTTTTCGGCCTTCTTCATCGTCGAGCATGGAGACCAATTCATCTGCGTATTCGCGCGCTTCCTGTTCCGTATCTCGCACGATCATGTGCACCCGCAGGCCGTAGTCAAGCACACGCCCGTGGTGGGCGGCACGCTCGTGCGCGGCTTTCATGCGCCCGGCCAACTCGGCCTCGGTTTCGGGCCACATCAGGTACACATCGCAGTGCGCGCCGCACAAGTCCAGCGCGGGCGGTGAATAACCGCCGAAGTAGAGCAGGGGCCCGCCATTTTGCTGGTAGGGCCGCACCGGGTCGGTGGTCAAGGCGCTGAGCTTGTAAATCTCGCCGTCATATTTGATCTCGTCACGCGTCCAGGCCTGGCGCAGGATTTCGATCACCTCCCAGGAGCGGCGGTAGCGGTATTCGTTTGAAGCCGTTTCACCGGGGAAGTCAGACGAGATAACGTTGAGCGTCAAGCGTCCCTTGAGCATGTGGTCCAGCGTGGCTACGGTGCGCGCCAACATCGCCGGTTGCATCTCGCCGCAGCGGATGGCGCCCAGCAGGTTGATGTTTTTGGTCAACGGCGCCATGGCGGCGACAAAACTCAGCGTGTCTTGCCCGACCTGGTAGGACGAGGGGCACAGGATGTTGCGAAACCCCAGGGCGTCGGCGCGTTGCGTGATGCGGCTGGTGTTTTCGAAACTGCTGCGCAGGTCGCCCTCGGGCACACCCAGATGGCGGAAGTCGTCGGAACAAAGCGGCGCAAACCACGCCACTTCGGCGGCGTTCAGGCCGTCACTTTTGATGGGCGCCACGGCCATGGGGAAACTCCTGGGTTAAAAAAGAATGGCTAAGAAATTTCACGATAAGTTCAATGAAAGCTGAAGATTTGGTAGAGTGTAGGAATAGTATATGACTTCGTCAACCAGAGTTTTACCCGAAGCGGCCCAAACAAGCGCCGCAGCGCACCCCAAACCGCTGCCCTTGTTCATGCGTGCCAGCGAATTGCTCACGCGCGAGATCGCGGCCGGGCACTGGCAAAAGGGTGAACGCCTGCCGCCTGAATCCGAGCTGGCGACGCTTCTGGGTATGGCGGTGGGCACGGTACGCAAGGCGCTGGCCGAGCTTGCGGCGCGCGGCCTGCTGGAGCGCCGCCAGGGCTCGGGCACCTATGTGCGCGGGGGAGGCCGGCAACGCAGCATTTACGAATTTTTCCGGCTGGAACTCAAACAGGGTGGTGGGCTGCCAACAGCGCGACTGCTCGAGTTCCAGCGTCTGCCGCATCCGGCCGGGTTGCCGGCTTTTGGCCCGGGTACCGCCCTGGGTATTAATCGGGGTACTGCGGGCCACTGTTACCGCCTGCGCCGCCTGCGCCTGCTGGGCGATCTGCCGGTGGCGCTGGAAGAAATCTGGTTTGATGCGCGGCATCGCCCAGGACTCAAGGCGGCCGAGCTCAGCGAGGCCCTGTACCTGTTTTACAAAGAGTCGTTGGGTTTCTGGATCTCCCGCGTGGAAGACCACGTGACGGTGGGCAAGGTGCCGCTTTGGGCGCCGCCAGATTTCTCCTGCGCGGTAGCCCAGGTTTGCGGGCTGATCGAGCGCCGCGCCTGGTCGGGTGCCAATAAACTCGAAGAGTTCTCCAGAACCTGGTTTGACCCAGAGCGGGCGAGGTACACAGCGCGCTGGCAGTAGGAATGGTCAGAATCGTCGGTAAAGACTGAAAACGCTGTGAAGGCGGTAAAGCCTGTAAAGGCGCGACCCGGCAAGGCGCAACATTTAAGGAGCGATGGTGACAACAGTCAACTACGGCATGGTCGGCTGCGGCATGATGGGGCAGGAACATCTGCGCAATCTGGCTTTGATCGAAGGCGCGCAGGTCAGCGCCATTTTTGAACCCGATGCGGGCATGCGCGAAAAGAGCCGTGCGCTGGCGCCCCGGGCGCGGTTTGTCGGTTCCCTGGAGGCGCTCTTGGCGCACACGCCGCTGGACGCATTGGTCATCACCAGCCCCAACCATCTGCATGCCGAACAGCTGTTGCACATCGCCAGCGCTGGCGCGCTTGGCAGGGCGCTGCCGGTGTTGATGGAGAAACCGGCCTGCACCAATCTTTCCGACGTGGCACGCCTGCGCCCATTGGCCGGTTCTTATCCGGCGCCGTTGTGGACGGCCATGGAATACCGCTACATGCCGCCGATTGCCGCCTTCATCGAGCAGGTGAAAAAAGCCACGGTGACCGGCGGCACCGCGATGTTGTCGATCCGCGAACACCGCTACCCATTTCTTGCCAAAGTGGGCGACTGGAACCGTTTCGAACGCAACACCGGCGGCACCCTGGTCGAAAAGTGTTGCCACTTTTTTGATTTGATGCGCCTCATCATCGGGCGCGACCCGGTGCGGGTGTTTGCCTCGGGCGGGCAACACCACAACCACCTTGACGAAACCTACTCAGAGGGCCAACCCGACATTCTGGACAACGCCTTCGTCATCGTCGATTTTGGCCAGGGCCAGCGCGGCATGCTCGACCTGTGCATGTTCGCCGAAGGTTCGCGTTACCAGGAGCACATCAGCGTGGTCGGGCCACAGGGCAAGGTCGAGTGTTTCATTCCCGGGCCGACCCGGTTTTGGCCTGAAGCCACACTCGGCCCGGCGCCTGTTGCGCAACTGGTGGTGAGCCCGCGCGCGCCGCAAGGGCCGCGCACGCTGGACATTCCCGTCGATGCAACTTTGCTGGCTGCCGGTGACCACAACGGCTCAACCTTCTACCAGCATCAGGGCTTTTTCAACGCGGTTGCCAAACGTGGGCCGGTTGAGGTCAGTTTGAGTGACGGCCTCAAGGCTGTCGTGATTGGCTTGG
>JANNYX010000144.1:0-2698 GCA_031410295.1 Rhodoferax sp. | reverse complement strand
GCTACCGTCCATCACAAAATGCGCGTGGCGTGTGGCGGCGCAGTTCGGGATCATGGCCACGGGTTTGCTGGCGGCGTGGGTGGGGTACATCTTGATCTTCACGTCCAGCACCGTGGTGAGGCCGCCCAGGCCTTGCGCACCGATGCCCAGGGCATTGACTTTGTCGTGCAGTTCGAGGCGCAATTCTTCGGTCTTGCTCAAGACTTCGCCACGTGCTGATCTGCCCTGAAGTTCGTACATGTCAATGTCTTCCATCAGCGACTCTTTTGCCAACAACATGGCTTTTTCTGCCGTGCCGCCAATGCCGATGCCCAGCATGCCGGGCGGGCACCAGCCAGCGCCCATGGTGGGCACAGTTTTGAGGACCCAGTCCACGACGGAGTCGCGTGGGTTGAGCATGACCAGGTTGGATTTGTTTTCGCTGCCGCCGCCCTTGGCGGCGACGCCGATGTCCAGCTTGTCGCCAGGCACCAGCTCGACGTTGATGACGGCGGGCGTGTTGTCTTTCGTGTTTTTGCGGTCAAACTGCGGGTCGGCCACGATGGAGGCGCGCAGGGTGTTGTCCGGGTGGTTGTAACCGCGGCGCACGCCTTCGTTGATGACGTCGTCCAGTGCGCCGTTGCCGTAAGCCGCGCAGCCTTCAAAACGCACATCCATGCCGATTTTCAGGAACACATTGACGATGCCGGTGTCCTGGCACACCGGGCGGTGGCCCATGGCGCTCATTCGGCTGTTGGTGAGGATCTGCGCGATCGCGTCCTTGGCGGCCGGGCCTTGCTCGCGTTCATAGGCGCGGGCCAGATGCGTGATGTAGTCGGCCGGGTGGTAATAACTGATGTACTGCAGCGCGGCGGATATGGTTTCGACGAGATCGGCGGCTTGAATGGTGGTCATGATTTCGAATGGGTCAGAGATTCAAAAAAATATGGCAAAAAGGGCGCTGCGAGAAAGCGATTCATTGCCGATTAGTCGTTTTTAGCGCGGCCGTCGACCAGCTTGGCGTCATGGTCGGCGCGCTCCATCAGTTTGTCGGTATAGGCGATGGCCATCGCGCTCAATAAAAACACCACGTGGATCACGGTCTGCCACAGCAACACCTTCTCGGAATAGTTGGCGGCGTTGATGAAGGTCTTCAAGAGGTGAATCGACGAGATGCCGATGATGGCCGTGGCCAGCTTGACCTTCAAAACGCTGGCGTTCACGTGGCTCAGCCACTCGGGCTGGTCGGGGTGGTTTTCCAGGTTCATGCGGCTCACAAACGTTTCGTAACCACCCACGATGACCATGATCAAGAGGTTGGAGATCATCACCACGTCGATCAGGGCCAGCACCACCAGCATGATCACGGTTTCATTCAGTGACTTGATGTTCTGGTCGGCGTAACCGATGCTTTTGACCAGCGCGTCGACGTCGGCCTGGTGGCCAAACGCCGCGCCGATCAGGTGGTACAACTCGATGCCGAAATGAAAAACGTAGACCGCCTGGGCAGCGATCAAACCGAGGTACAGCGGCATTTGCAGCCAGCGGCTGGCGAAGATCAGATTGGGCAGGGCACGCATGCCGTTGTCGCTGGTTTTACGGGGTGAGCTCATGGGTTCGGATCCGCTTCCTTGGGGGCTGAAAAGTATCAAAAAATCGATTGTAGGGGCGCTTGCGCCATGTCTTAATATTGTCAGCCCGGCGAAAGTCAGTGGCACGTAAGTGCCCGAAAGAACAATTCCTGCCAACCCCAACATCCGAGGAGACTTCAGAATGAGCACGGCAATCGAATCGACACTGGTTGAAAATCGCGTTTTCCCGCCGTCCCAGGCCGCCATGAAGTCGGCGCGCATTTCCGGCATGCCTGCGTACGAGGCGCTGTGCAAAGCGGCAGAAACCGACTTTGAAGGATTCTGGGCCAAACTGGCCCGTGAGAATCTGGTGTGGAGCAAGCCATTCACGAAAACCTTGAATGAATCCAACGCGCCGTTCTACAAGTGGTTTGAAGACGGCGAACTCAACGCCTCGGCCAATTGCCTGGATAAACATCTCGGCACGCCGGTGGAAAACAAAACCGCCATTATTTTCGAAGCGGATGATGGCGTGGTGACCAAGGTCAGCTACAAGGAACTGCTGGGCCGGGTCAGCCAGTTTGCCAATGCGCTCAAGGCGCGCGGCATCAAGCATGGCGACCGCGTCATCATCTACATGCCGATGACGGTCGAGGGCGTCATCGCCATGCAGGCCTGTGCACGCATCGGCGCCACGCATAGCGTGGTGTTTGGCGGCTTCTCGGCCAAGAGCCTGCAGGAACGCATCATTGATGCCGGTGCCACGGCCGTGATCACCGCCAATTTCCAGATGCGCGGCGGCAAGGAATTGCCGCTCAAGTCCATTGTTGACGAGGGCCTGGCGATGGGCGGCTGCGAAGGCATCAAGACGATGTTGGTCTTCATGCGCACCCCCACAGCGTGCAACATGGTGGCTGGGCGTGATTTGAGTTTCGACGACGCGCTCAAAGGCCAAAGCAGCGTCTGTCCGCCTGCCGTGGTCAACGCCGAGCATCCGCTCTTCATCCTCTATACCTCGGGCTCCACCGGCAAACCCAAAGGTGTGCAACACAGCACCGGGGGTTATTTGCTGTGGGCCAAACTCACCATGGACTGGACCTTCGACATCCAGCCCAGCGATGTTTTCTGGTGCACCGCAGACATCGGCT
>JANNYX010000143.1:0-6887 GCA_031410295.1 Rhodoferax sp. | reverse complement strand
CGCCGCAAGATCGAAGGCGGCATGGCCGAGATGGCCAAACTGATTGGCCAGCAGCGCTGGGCGGTGGGTGAGCGCTTCAGCCTGGGTGATATCGCCGTGGGGACCGCTGTGGCCTATGTCTCCCTGCGTTTTGCACAGTGGTCCTGGCGCGCGCTGCACCCGGATTTGGCGCGATTCAGCGACCGGCTGGAAGAGCGGCCATCGTTCCTGGATTCAGTGCCGGTCGCACAGGTCATCACCGACCGGGTGATGTAGAAAGTGTTGACGGGATGAAAATTACGGCATCGCGCGGTTCAAATCCCATGCGCTATGTTATTGATAGCTCTCAAAGCTTATTCCATGACGGCAGTAAGTGCTTTTTCCTTATGACATCTGAACCTTCAGTGCCTTGATCTTTTAGAGCCAACAATAAAAATGGCCATAGGCCGTCAGAAACAAACAATACTATGCTATATAAACAATAGCATACCGAATGAAGCACTGGTGTAAATGCCTGACGCGGTGACTTTGGCAGATGGCCGAGGGCAGATGGCAGCGGCAGCGGCAGCGGCAGCGGCGACACCATTCCAATCCCCTGTGGAATCATTTATCCTTCGCAGGAATTTCAAGGAGACCGCCATGCCGACGAATGCCCATGCAAGCTTCACCCTGGTGATCCAGGTGACCCAGGTGACCCAAGCACGCGACATTTCGCCCCGACCATTATTCTGGGCCTCGCGCTCTTCCCTTGCCTTGCTGGCGCTCGGGTCTGCCGCCTTGATCACGGCTTGCAGCAGCATTTCGCCAACGGCAGCGCTGCCGATGGCTTGCGACGACGGCATCAAGTCCGCCTTCAAGCCGGACGCGTTGACCAGCGTGGTGGCGGTGCAGTCTTTCAAGTTGGGCGACAAGGTCTTCGTTTCGGATTCCGCCTCGCCTGTGACCCTGTCCGCCGACCTGTGTTTGGTCAAACTCAAGGTCGGTCCTGGCAACCCGGGCCCCGCCGACGCGCGCTCTACGTCGGTGGGCATCGGCATTGAAGTCTGGCTGCCGACCCATGCCAACTGGAACCAGCGCATCCGCAATTACGGGGGCGGAGGCCATGTTGGCGGCGGCCATCTCCTTCCTGAACACAATGGCGCCACCTTGCCGACGGCGGTGGGGAGCAAATTCCCCGCCCCGGTGATCGCCGGCATGGGATTTGCCTCGGGCACCACCGATGCCGGCCAGCGCTGGTCGCAAAACGGCTCGTACATGTTTCTGCCGGATGGCACGCTCAACCAGACGCTGCTCAAGGATTTCTCCTACCGCAGCCTGGTCGAACAGGCGCTCAAAACCCAGGCGCTGGTGAAACTCTATTACGGCAAGGCGCAGAAATTCGCCTACTTTGATGGCCACTCAACCGGCGGCCGCCAGGGCTGGAAAATCGCGCAGGACTACCCCGGGTTTTACGACGGTTATCTGCTCGCCGCGCCGGCCCTGAGCACCAGCAAATTAAGCCCCAACTCGTTTTACCCTCAAGTGGTGATGAAGGCTGACCTGGGCTACACCTCGGCGGACCCGGCTTTTGCCGCCGCCAATTTCAGGCAAAAAGTGGCAGAGGTGAACAAACGCGCGGTGCAGTCTTGCGACAAGGAGGGCCTGGGTTTCCTGCTCGATCCCTTCGCCTGCAACTATGACCCGAGCAAAGATGCGGCCGCGCTGTGTGCTGGTGTGGCCGGCAATGGTGTCAGCGGCAGCAACACCGATGCCAAAACTTGCGTCAGTCTGGCAGAGGCGCGCGCCATCAACAAGTTCTGGTACGGCATCACGACGGACGGCAGTTATGACGCCAACGAGACGGCGCCAAGCCGCAGCGGCAAGGCGCTTGGCAACAAGCAGCTGTGGTGGGGTTTTCCGCGTGGCGCAGACTGGGGCAGCCTGATCAGCCGGGTCGGCGGCGCAGAAGGCATCGCCCAGTACCGGCAAGACATTCGCTACGCTCCGTCGATTGAGGTCAACCCTGGCGCCAACTTTGTGCACGCCTCGATCACCGAGCGCGACAAATGGCGTGAAATCGATTACGCCGGCCTCACGGATACCTTCAACAAAGGCATCGCGTTGCAGGGCGCCAACGGCCACCTCAACACCGACAGCGCCGACCTGACCAAGCTGCGCGACTTAGGACGCAAGGTGGTGACCTACACCGGCTTGGCCGAAGATGCGATCCCGCCGGCCACGTCGGTCAACCACTACGAACGCGTGGCGGCGGGCCTGGGTGGCCTGGCCGAAGTGCAGAAATTTGTGCGCCTGTACCTGGTGCCAGGCAAGGCGCACAGCTCGCAAGGCCGGGCTTTCACCGTCAATGGCCAGAACAACACCGTGCCCCTGCCCAAGCTGCCCGGCGCCGCCAACCAGACACCGACACGCGAGCAGGACCAGATGTTCACCGCGCTGCAGGATTGGGTTGAAAGCGGCAGCGCGCCGGGGAGCATTGCCATCAGCTCCAGAGACAACAGCGTGAGTTACCCGCTCTGCGTTTACCCGCAGAAGGCGGTGTGGAGCGGCAGCGGCTCGGCCAAGCTTGCGGCCAATTACAGCTGCCGGTGAAATAGTCAATGACAAAATCGGCCTAAGGCCGACGTAATACAAAGTTTTATTGCTATATAAATAGTAGCAAATCGATTAAGCACCAAAATGGGTTTGACTGGCCAATTCCATCAGTAACTCGCTAAACAACTCGGGCGCCGTAATCATGGCGTCGTGGCTAGTCTTGATTTCGACCGTCCTCATGCCATGGGCTTTGACCCAGTCGCGCGACGATTGGAGCATCGCGAAACTTGGCTGCGTGCATTGCACATACACCGCTGGCAGGCCGTTGCCGACCGGGTGCGTCAAGTTCAGGGGCGAGGTGTAGGTGCCCAGTGGATGTGGTGTGAGGTGGGCCTCCACGTAGCGGGCCAGTTGGGGGTCGCCAATGTTGAACAGGGCGACCGGGGGTGGCGCCACTGAGATGCCGCCGCTGGCTTGTGCCGCTTTCAGCCGGGTTGCCGCCACCTCCGGGGGCAGTGAGTCGAACATCGTCTGGCCGCCCTCCAGCATGATGGCGTCAAGGTAATCCAAAAGACGGATCCGCCCGGGCATGCGGTCGGCCACGCCCGAGATGGCGTTGCCGCCGAAACTGTGGCCCACCAGGATGATGTCGTTCAGGTCTTCCCATTGGATGACATTGGTGAATTTCCTCACGAACTCCTGCGCCCCGAATTCGGTCATCGCGCTCTCCTCGATCGAGCCTCGACTCAATGCCGGAGATGGAGGCCCGTCTGGCCGTTTTCGGACGCGACTGACTTTTCGGCAAGCGACTGGGTCGCAGAGCGGCGGACACCGGCTTTCCGGTGTCCCCGCAATGTGATCCAGAGGGTGGAGGAAGCCGGCCCTCCCGGCCGGTCTTCAAATGCGCCGCTCGGTCAGCGGTTGTCCGCGTCGCGCGGCACCGAGGACGGCACGCTAGGCTGGACTGCTGTCATCGGGCCGCTCAGAACATAGGCCCGTTGGAAAGGCGCAAAGCGCGGCGCCAGCAAACCGTCGTTGAGCTCCCGCGTAACCGCGAAGCGATTGAAGGCGGACGGCGGCAGATACAGGCGCGTATTCGGCAAGCCGTCGGAGAAGCCGTTGACGTCTGCTTCCACGAACGAGATGACACCGTCGCCGTTCTGATCCACCCTGGCGATTTCTTGCGCGTAGGAGAGAAACAGACGTTGCCCGACATCGGTTATCGCCGGATGGAAAGAAGCCACCCGCAGGAAAGCGTTGTAGAGCACCTCTTGATCCAGGCCGCTGGGAATGAAGCGGTTGCGAAACTCAAGATGCGCCGGATTGGGCGGCTGCGGCCTGCCCGGATCGTCGAGACTGGACACCAGTCCGCGGTCCGGGTCGCGTGGATCATCCGGGTTGTCGCCATAGACCAGCTTGTTGTTGAGCACGCCAGCCGGGCCCGACCCGGGAACCACCGATCTCAAGTCCTTGAGACTGTTGTATTGCAGTCCGGCGGCGAAGGTACCCGGTACACCGCCCGTGAACGGCAATTCGTAGTGGGGAAAGATCCAGTTGGTCGAGCGATTGAACTCCCAATAGGCGTGCACATCGCTCTGCTGCAGCGCGTTGAAGGCACCCATGCTGACCGGGTGCGGGACGGTGTTGGGCTGGCGCGCCGGATCGGGGAAGACGTCGCTGGCACTGCCCATGCGCGGGACGTTGCCGTCGGCCGTGAATATATTCCCGATCACCCTGTTATTGCCGCTGCCTCGCGCCGCGATGGCGTCGTAGTCCGCCTGCGTTATGGTGCCGAATTGCGCCAAGCCGCCGATGCGGGGCGGGGCGATGCGCGGAACCCTGATGTCGCTGATCATCCAGCCCTCGTACCAGCCGGACTCGTTGTTGATCACGAACAATCCCGAGAAATCCATGAACACGTCGAGGAACGCGCGCGGGTCGTCCGGGTCGGTAGGCAGGCCGGGTTTCGGCTCGAGCACGATACGCATCGAGCCGATGGTGGGCAACCGGTTATTGGCTGCATTGGCCGCCGTCGCTATGACCCCGTCGTTGATCCCCGGGATGACCGCAGTGAAAACGTTGGGTTGAAAATTCTTCGTATCCAGCAGGTAATACTGGAACAGACGGCTCGGTTTGTCGGCCTCGCTGAACGCCGTGGCCGGCAGGAAAGTATGCGGTCGCCGCGCCATCCTGACGATCCGGTTTTTCAGAGGGTCGGGCAACTGGCGAATGTCTCCTCGATTCCTGATCGCATTTCCATCACTTTCTCCCCGACGGGAGACTCGCCCTTGATCTACGTCGTCACCGCTGGAAACTTCTGGTACCTGCCCCCTGTTCGGGTTCTGGGCAGCCGCTGCCATGCACAGCGTGCTTAGCGCCAAGACACACGCCAGCTTGGCCATGTGTGGTTTCATCTTTGCCATTTTCATTACTCCTTTTAAGTTAAACCCGCATAGGCCTGCTGGGTGCGAAGCCGCCGAGCAAACGTAGTCTGCGGCGCAAGCGGTCACGGAGTCCTCTTGAAAACATCAAATAAAATTGACTTGACAGCCTCCTGGAAATCGGACACACCCGGTATCATCGAAAGCAAAAGAAATGGGAACCGATGTCCGAACAGCGCCACATCCTGATAGTTGAAGACGATTCCGACATCGCGCGCATGCTGGCGCTGAACCTGCGCGCCGAAGGCTATGTGGTGGCGGTCGAGGGCAGCGGCGAAGCCGGTCTGGCGCGGCTTGTGTCCGAGCGTTTCCATCTGCTGGTGCTCGACCTGATGCTGCCCGGCATCGACGGCCTGCACGTGTGCCGCGAGGTGCGGCGTATGTCCGCCTATCTTCCCATCATCATCGTCAGCGCCAAAGCGACGGAGACGCATCGCGTGCTCGGCCTCGAGCTCGGGGCCGACGACTATCTCAGCAAACCGTTCTCGCTGCCCGAGCTGACCGCCAGGGTGCGCGCGGTGCTGCGCCGCATGGATGCGGCCGAGTCGCTGGGCGCGACGCTGTCTGGCGTGATCCGGCACGGGCGCCTCTGCATCGACCCGGTGGCGCGTGAAGCGCGACTCGACGGCATGGAGGTGGTATTGACCGCGCGCGAGTTCGACTTGCTGCTGTTCTTCGCGCGCCATCCGGGCCGCGTGTTCACTCGCATGGAGTTGCTCGATAAGGTGTGGGGCTACACGCACGATGGCTACGAACACACGGTGAACTCGCACATGAACCGTCTGCGCGCGAAGATCGAGGCCGACCCGGCGCATCCGCTGAGCCTGCTGACGGTGTGGGGCAAAGGCTACAAGTTTTGCGAGGGCGAGGGGCTAGCATGAAGACCGGGTCGCTGTACGGGCGCATCGCGTTGATCTTTGCTCTGGTGCTGCTCGTCTTTGGCAGCGCGCTGGGATGGCTCTCGTATCGCGCCGCCAAGGATCATCAGCACGAAGTCATGCAGCAGCTAAGCCACGAGCTGGCGCAGCACATCGCGGACCACGTAGCGCTGTTGACGAGCAACGGCTTCGATCGCAACCAGGTCGCGGAGCTGTTTCGCATGGCCACGGTGGTCAATCCGACGATCGAGCTCTACCTGCTCGACGCCGATGGCGCTATCCTCAGCCATTCGCCACCCGACGGTCCGCTCGCACGCGAGCGCGTGTCGCTCGCACCGATCCACGATTTCCTTGGCGGACGGTCGCTGCCGATCCTCGGCGACAGTCCGCGCAGCGCAGAGCGGCAGGGCGTGTTCAGCGCCGCGCCGATCATGCGCGACGGATACACAGCCGGCTACTTGTACGTCGTTCTGGTCGGAGCCATGTACCAGCAGCGCGCCGACGATGCGAGCCGCAGCTACGTGTTGCGAACGATGGCGTGGACCGGCATTGCCGCCCTATTGCTTGCGTTGCTGGTGGGACTGGCGTTGTTCGCAGTGATCACCCGGCGCCTGAACCGATTGACCTCATCGGTGCAGGCCTTCGAAAGCGCAAGCCTTGGCGACAATCGGCCGCTTGCCGCGACGAATGCGGATGCCGGCACCGATGAGATCGGTCGGCTCTCGATGGCGTTCCAACATCTGACCGGCCAGCTTTCGGCGCAGCGAGCGGAGTTGCAGCGCCAACACGAGTTGCGCCGCGAACTCGTGGCCAACGTTTCGCATGATCTGCGGACGCCGCTGACCTCAATGCAGAACTACCTGGAGACCCTGGTCAAGATGGGCGAGGAGCTCTCGCCCGCCGACCGGCAGCAGTACCTCGAGGTGGCCGTTCGGCAAAGCCATCGGGTTGCCAGGCTCTCGCAGCAACTTTTCGAGCTGGCGCGGCTGGAGGGCGAAGAAAGCCTGCCGCAGCCGGAATTGTTTTCGATGTCGGAACTGGTGCAGGACATCGCCCA
>JANNYX010000142.1:0-2066 GCA_031410295.1 Rhodoferax sp. | reverse complement strand
TCATGCTGCGCAAAAACTGCACATAGGCGCTGGGGATTTCCATGTCCACCATGAAGTAGGCGCGCGCAAAACTGAACAGGATCAGCAGGTCGTCTTCACCGAACAGCACGGCGTCGATCACCAGGCGGGCCGGCGCCTTGCCGGAAGTTGATTCATCATTTGCCCCGCGGTGCAGAATCGGCAGCGCAAATGGGAATTCGTTGAACCCGTTGATGAGTTTGCCCACCACATAGGCGCCCTTGTTGCGAAAAAACAGGCTGGTTAACACCTGAATCTGGAAGTTCGCGCGCACGGTGCTGTTTTGCAACTTGTCGCCCATGGCCTGCACCACAAAACCGGCGTCACGCACCAGGTCTTCGAATTCAACACGCAAATCAAAGTCTTGCACCATTTGCACAATTACCGCCGCCATGTTGTCCCGCGTCGGGTAATAGGCGCGGTAGGTCGGGCGCGCCTCGGGCTCGCCGTTTTCGATGTATTCGGTGCTGACTGCCGGGCGCACAAAAATGAAGTCGTTGTGAAAGTGCGTGCGGTGCAGGATTTTGGTGGTGACGGAATTGAAGAATGTCTCGGCCAGCTCCGGCTGGTAGTGGTTCACCAAAAGACCGATGTAATGCAGCTTGACCTGTTGCCAGATGTCCATCGGCTGGTCGTCCGCCTTGAATTCCCGCTCCAGCCGGGTCGAGCACTCCTTCACGCGAAGGTCGTAAAACTCGATGCGTTCGCGCTGCGCACGTTGTTGGCCGTGCCAGTCGGCTACCTCATAACGGTGTTTGGCGCGGGAAGATTCGCTGCGGAACAGGCGGTAATGCCGGTTGAAACCATCCATCATCGCCTTGGCAATGTCATAAGCCAGACTGGAGTCGAGGCGCTGCGGGAACATGGTGCTCATGCAGCGGTGGCGTCGGCGCGGGGGTAACGTTTGATGGCGGCCTGAAACGCAGGCATCACGTCCTGCTGGTTGCTCACGGTGCACTTCAAATCCTTGAGCAAACCGTCATGGACGGCATAGACCCAGCCATGCACCCACAGCTTCTGGCCGCGCGCCCAGGCGTCCTGCACCACGGTGGACATTGCGACATTGCCGACCTGCTCGATCACGTTCATCTCGCACAGGATGTTTTCCTGCTGGGCCTCGGGCAAATGGTCCAGGCGTTTGCGGTGGCGCATGCGCACGTCCTGCACGTGGCGCAACCAGTTGTCCGCCAGGCCAATGCGGATGCCGCGCATGGCCGCGCGCACGCCGGCGCAACCGTAGTGGCCGACCACAAAGATGTGTTTGACCTTCAGATGTTCGACTGCGAACTGAATCGTGGACAAGGCGTTCAAGTCGCTGTGCACCACCACATTCGCGACATTGCGGTGCACAAACACTTCTCCCGGGTCCAGGCCCGTGATCTGGTTGGCGGGCACACGGCTGTCGGCGCAGCCGATCCACATGTAGCGCGGGCTTTGCTGCTCGGCCAGACGGGTGAAGAACCCCGGCTCGCGCGCCTCGGTGTCACGGGCCCACTTGCGGTTGTGTTCAAAAAGTTGGTCGATTTCTTGGCTCATGTCGGATTTTCCAGCCTCTACATTGTGGTGTGGTGCGAAGGGCTACATCGTCTCGGCAAACAACTCCCGCCCAATCAGCATGCGGCGAATCTCGCTGGTGCCAGCGCCGATTTCATACAGCTTAGCATCGCGCCACAAGCGCCCCAGCGGGTAGTCGTTGATGTAGCCGTTGCCGCCAAAAATCTGGATGCCTTCACCGGCCATCCAGGTGGCTTTTTCAGCGCACCAGAGAATCACCGAAGCGCAGTCCTTGCGCACGCGGCGCACATGGCCGGTGCCCAGCAGGTCAAGGTTTTTGGCCACGGTGTAGGCAAAGGCGCGGCCAGCTTGCAAGACGGTGTACATGTCGGCCACTTTGCCCTGGATCAGCTGGAACTCGCCAATGCTCTGGCCGAACTGTTTGCGTTCATGGATGTAGGGCACGATGTTGTCCATCACCGATTGCATGATGCCCAAGGGGCCACCGGTGAGCACCGCGCGCTCGTAATCCAGCCCGCTCATCAGCACCCTAG
>JANNYX010000141.1:0-3213 GCA_031410295.1 Rhodoferax sp. | reverse complement strand
ACGATCGAAGGGCGCTGCCCCGAACTGTTGCAAAACCTGCTCGAAGTGCGCGGCATTGGCCTGCTGGACATCCGGGCGATTTTTGGTGAAACAGCGGTGCGCCGCAAAATGCGGCTCAAACTCATCGTCCACCTGGTTCGCCGCGAAACCATGGAGCGCGATTTTGAGCGCATCCCCTACGAGCCGTTGACCGAAGACGTGCTGGGGATTCCAGTGCGCAAAGTGGTGGTGCAGGTGGTGGCCGGGCGCAACATTGCGGTGCTGGTGGAAGCGGCCGTGCGTAACACCATCCTTCAATTGCGCGGCATTGACACTTACCACGACTTTGTCGAGCGCCACCGCCGGGCGATGGAAAAACCGGGTCAGGGTTGACGGCTGGCCGTGGGGCGGTTCGGGCAGGGGTCTTTGGTGCAGTTGGCGTACAGGCTCAAGGCGTGGTCGGCAATGGCGAAGCCCTTGGCCTTGGCCACGTTGTGTTGACGTTTCTCGATTTCAGCGTCAAAAAACTCTTCAACGCGGCCGCAATCGAGGCACACCAGGTGGTCGTGGTGCTGCCCTTCGTTGAGTTCATACACCGCCTTGCCACCCTCAAAATGGCTGCGGCTCAGGATACCGGCCTGCTCAAACTGCGTCAACACGCGGTAGACGGTGGCCAGACCGACGTCGGAGCGGTCCAGCAGCAAGACCCGAAACACGTCTTCAGCTGTCCTATGGCGCGGCTCACCCTTCTGGAAAATCTCCAGTATTTTCAGCCGTGGCAGGGTCGCTTTGAGGCCGGTGCTTTTGAGCTCGTCAATGGTGTGCATGCTGTATCTGAAGGTGTGAAGCGCATTGGCCGCCCTGTCTTCCGCGCGGGGCCAGCCGCTACAATGGGCCGATGATATCGCTGTCTTTCAACCCCCGTTCGATCGGTCACATGGCGGCTTGGATCGCGGCCCTGGCGGTGGTTTCGGCGCTGGCCGCCTGTGGAACCGCCAACAACGTCAGCAACCGGGTGGCTGGCATCGTTTCGCCTTACAAGATCGACGTTGTGCAGGGCAATTTTGTCTCCAAAGAGCAGGCCGCCGCACTCAAGCCTGGCATGAACCGTGTGCAGGTGCGCGACCTGTTGGGGACACCGCTCTTGGTTAGCATGTTTCATGCCGACCGCTGGGACTACGTATTCACCTTCAAGCGCCAGGGCGCCGAGGCGCAAGCGCGACGCGTGACGGTGTACTTCAAGAATGACCTGCTGGAGCGTTTTGACGCGGGCGATTTGCCCACCGAGGCTGAATTTGTCGCCTCGCTTGACTCCGGCCGGCGGATTGGCAAGGTGCAGTCGCTGGAAGCCAGCGAAGAGAGTCTGGCCAAATTCGGCGCTGGCAAAGGGTCTGACTCAGTGCATGGGACCGGGCCTGAAGGGGCGACGGGGGCGGCCCCTGCAGCGTCAGCGGCACCCGCCGTGCCACCGCTGCCCGAGCGTTACCCACCGCTTGAATCCACTGGACGCTAGTGGACACGCTTGATGGGCAATTGCGCTGCTGTTTGCTGCACAGCCTTGTCGCGCCATGACTAAACACCCCATTGCCGTTGCTGGCGCCTCCGGGCGTATGGGTCAGATGTTGATTGAGGCGATCAGCGCCGCCGATGATTGTGACTTGGCGGGCGCCCTGGACATCGCCGCCAGCCCGATGATCGGCCAAAGCGCTTTGAGCTTTCTTGGCAAGACCGATGGTGTCAAGGTCAGCGCCGATATTCGCCAGGGCCTGGGCGGCGCCCGCACTTTGATTGATTTCACCCGCCCCGAAGGCACGCTGGCGCACCTGGCCGTCTGCCGCGAGTTGGGGGTGAATGCGGTGATCGGCACCACCGGTTTCACGCCACAGCAAAAAGCAGAGATTGGTGCGGCCGCCAAAGACATCGCCATCATGATGGCGCCCAACATGAGTGTCGGTGTGAACGTGACACTTAAATTGTTGGAAATGGCGGCCAAGGCCTTGTCCAGCGGCTACGACATCGAAATCATTGAGGCGCATCACCGCCACAAGGTTGACGCGCCCTCCGGCACGGCGCTGAAGATGGGCGAAGTGATCGCCCAGGCGCTCGGGCGCGACCTGAACGACTGCGCTGTTTTCGCGCGCGAAGGCGTCACTGGCGAGCGTGACCCGTCCAGCATCGGTTTCGCGTCGATTCGTGGGGGTGACATCGTCGGAGACCACACGGTGTTGTTTGCCGGCACTGGTGAGCGCATTGAAATCACCCACAAATCCGCCAGCCGCACCACCTACGCCCAGGGCAGCCTGCGCGCTGTGCGGTTTTTGGCGCTGCACAAACCCGGTCTGTACGACATGTTTGACGTGCTGGGCTTGAAATAAGCGCGGCATGAACCTGTTCTCTTTGTTCAGCCAGGGCGATTTAGTCAGCAAAATTGTGGCCTTGCTGCTGCTGTTGATGTCGGTCAGCAGTTGGGTGGTGATTTTGTGGAAAGGCTGGCTGTTGCGCCGCGCCAAGGGCGAGGTCGCGCGCAGCATTGCCGCCTTCTGGCAGGCGAGCAGTGTCGACGAGGCCCGGCCAAGAATAGCGGCCTTTGACCGCGCCGGCTTGGTTGGGCCGTTAATTACGGCCATAAGAACCGAACCCCCCGGCACACTGGCCGCCGCCGGCGACAAATCGCACCAGCTTACCCGTGTATTGCGCGACGCCTTGCATACGATTCTGCAAAAACTGCACTTTGGCCAGGTTTTGTTGGCGACCGTAGGGTCTACGGCGCCTTTTGTCGGCCTGCTGGGAACCGTTTGGGGCATCTACCACGCGCTGATTGGCATTTCGAGCGCTGGCCAGATCACTATTGACAAGATCTCCGGTCCGGTCGGCGAGGCCTTGATCATGACCGCCGCCGGATTGGCAGTGGCGATACCGGCCGTGCTCGCCTTCAACGTGTTTGGCCGTTCGATCAACCGCATCGAAGCCGACCTTGAAGGGTTTGCGCGCGACTTAAGGGAATTGTTCAGCCATACCGGGAAAGGGCAATTTTTCGACGTGCCGCCCCGAGTTCTCGAAGATCGGCGAAGCCAAAAATTAGCCCCCTCGGGGGGTAGCGAACCACGCGCAGTGGGGAGCGTGGGGGCATGACACAATTTTTCGACGGACCGCTCCAAGGAAGATATGAACACACTCGTGGAAGCGAACATAATGCAGTGGAGAGGTGTGGGCGATGTGACACTTATACGTCTT
>JANNYX010000140.1:0-2003 GCA_031410295.1 Rhodoferax sp. | reverse complement strand
ATTTGGCCAACTGCTCAAACGCGCCCAAGCCCTGGGTCGCCCAAGCGGCCAGGCAGGCGGTGTTAATGGCCCCGGCAGAGGTGCCCACCAGCACCTGAAACGGAAATGTTTTGGCCAGGGAAGGATGCAGTTTGAGCATGTTCGCCACGGCGCGCAACGCCCCGACCTGGTAGGCCGTGCGGGCGCCGCCACCCATCAGGACCAGGGCTGTCGAAGGCTGGGTGTAATGCGCCAAACCGGCATGAATGATGGTGTCAAGGCTCATGCCTGAATTGTGACGGGATGTTAGAGTCGTCCGATGACGGCAAGCGCAGAGCGTTGGTTATTGGTCACGCTGGCGGGCATCCAGTTCACGCACGTGCTGGATTTCATGATCATGATGCCGCTGGGGCCTCAGTTCACGCGCATCTTCGGCATCAACGACGCCCAGTTTGGCCTATTGGTCTCGGCCTATACGTTGGCCGGCGGGCTGGCAGGTCTGGCCGCATCGACATTCATCGAGCGCTTTGGCCGAAAGCGCCTGCTGCTGACGCTGTACGGTTTCTTTTTTCTCTCCGCCGTGGCCTGCAGCCTGGCCCCCGGGTATTGGGCGCTGATGGGCGCGCGCATCGCGGCGGGGCTGTTTGGCGGGGTGTTGTCGGGCATGTCGCAAACCATCGTCGGCGACGTCATCCCGTTCCAGCGCCGCGGGCGCGCCATGGGCATCGTCATGACCTCGTTTTCCGCCGCTTCAGTGGCCGGGGTCTCCGTTGGTTTGTGGCTGGCAGAGCATTTCGGCTGGCATGCGCCTTTCGTTGGCATCGCCGTTTTGTGTGCCGTCTTGGGTGTGTTTGCCGCCATGACCTTGCCGCCGCTGGACTCGCATCTGCGCCAGCGCAACCCCAGCTCCGCCAAACAACGCATCGTGGCGGTGCTGGCAGAGTCCAACCACCGGCGCGCCTTTGCTTTCACCGCCCTGGTCATGCTCGGCGGCTTTTCGCTGGTTCCGTTTTTGGCCATCAATGCGCAGTTTGGCGTGGGTTTGCGCCAGGACCAGATTCCATACATCTATTTGTTCGGTGGCCTGGGTGCTTTGCTCACTGCGCGCTGGTTTGGACGCCTGGCCGACCGTTTTGGCAAGGTCAGGTGTTTTCGCCTCATGACCGTCTTCGTGATCGTGCCGATGTTTGCCATGACCCTGCTGCCCTTTGGCTCGCCGTTGTGGCTGTTACTGGTGGTGTCAACCGTTTTCATGACGCTGATGAGCGGGCGCATGATCCCCAGCATGGCCATCGTGACCTCGGCGGCCAACCCGGCGTTGCGCGGCACGTTCATGACGCTCAACTCTTCGGCACAGTCTGCCGCGATGGGCCTGGCGGCGCTGCTGGGCGGCCATCTGATCAGTCGCGACGCGCTGGGGCACGTGCAAGGCTTCTGGCAGAACGCCGTGGTGGCCACGGCGGCTTCACTAATGGCCATTTGGCTGGCCGGGCATCTTAATCTGCACGCCAAGGACGGCGTTGCCTGAAGCAGGGTTTGCCAGGGTTTGAAACGCGCCTGTGAGAAAACACAGCCCGGGCGATTTATTGCAATTATTTAACGGATATTGCAGATCAACCGTTGCGCGAACCAGAATATCTGGGCATAGTGAATTCAGCCAAGGTTTTTCAACGCGAGCAACAGGAGGTTATCCATGAACTTGACGATCAGCGGTCACCATCTCGAAGTTACCCCGGCCCTGAGAAATTACGTGACGACCAAGCTAGATCGAATCACCCGCCACTTTGACCAGGTTGTCGATGTCAAAGTCCTGCTCACGGTTGAGAAACAGAAGGAAAAAGAACGAAGGCAACGTGCAGAATGCAACATCCATGTCAAAGGCAGCGACATGTTTGCCGAGTGCTCCCATGCTGACCTGTACGCCGCTGTCGACGAGTTGGTTGACAAGCTTGACCGCCAGGTGGTGCGCCACAAAGACCGTCTGCAAGACCACCACCATGGGGCGTCCAAGCGGCTGATGTAGC
>JANNYX010000139.1:0-8534 GCA_031410295.1 Rhodoferax sp. | reverse complement strand
ACGGGAGCGAATAGTAGCGCAAGTCAATTGCTGATGACGCTCAATGGTTGAGTCCTTCCAGCCATTTGCGCATTCCAAAAATGCCGCCAACGATCAATGCGGTCAAAACCCCACCTATCAGGACAGTTGTCAAATTAGGATTCTTCACGGCCTCAATAATTTGATCAACGAAAAACATCATGACCAAGGTGCCCGGCGTCATTCCAATTGCAGTTCCAAGGACCATGTCACGCAATCGCAGATGAGTCGCTCCCGCGATCATGTTGACGATGGCGAACGGTGCAATCGGTACCATTCGGACTGCGACTACCGCGAGAATGCCGTGGCTTGACAGCCGCTCACTGACCTGATTTACTTTCGGACCACCAATGCGCTGAACCACTTCGTGGCCCAGCATTTTTCCAGCCAGAAACGTCAGTGCAGCACCCAGAGTAGCGCCAACAACAGAAATCAAAAAACCTTGTCCTGGACCAAATGCCACCAAAGTCACTAAAGTCAAAAAGGTCAGTGGAATGGCAACTGTCAAAGCCCCCGCAAAACCCAGTGTCGCGAGTACGGGTCCAAATGCCTGGCCAAACTGTTCAAGCTTGGTCACGATCAGCGAGACATCCAACCATTGCCGCATGGGTGACCAACTCCAAGCCAAGGCGAGGCCGACGAGAATCACCAGAATCGCAACCAAGATCGCAAGCCGAAGCCGCGATTCCCGCCCAGCGGGGGGTGGTTTTCCAAAGTCAGGCATTTTTCAAGAAGCAGACTGGGTTGATTTTGCGCCTGCTGCGATCCTGATTACGTTGCTGAGGCCCTCTACATTGTTTGGGTCGAACATGGAACCGTGCAATCCCTGCACTTGATGTTCATGCAGACCATCACCCATTAAGTTGCGCCATCCAAGAAATAGCAGTCGATCAAATTTGGTGGCCAGACCAGTCGACTTGATGAGGTGGGTGTGCCCTTCAAATCTGGTCGGCCGGTAGCCGCTCACGGCCATCACTTGACCAAAAAGCCCCGGGTCATTCAACATGACACCCAACCGTCGGCCATTCATACTCAGGTCCTGGATACGGAACAGGGAAACTACCCGTCGAAGCAGACGCCATAACAAGGTTCCTCCCCACAATCGGCTCGGATATATCGTATCCACCAAGAAAAGCGACTTTACGTCAACTCCCGCCTGGCTCAACAGGCGAGCTGTCTCCAGGGCAGCCAGCCCGCCGACGGAAAATCCGGCGATGTAACATGGCCCCCCGCCTTCCTCAACCACAACTTTGGCATAAAGCGCTGCCAGGTCGATTGTTTTGGCAATCGTGCTGGCGCTGGGTGGCTGCAACATCCGCAGGTCGCAAACGTCTTCGAGGGTCCGCGCCAATGTTTGAAAGCGCATCAGGTCCCCGTGACCCGAAGCCGCGAAGTAAAGCAGGAACTTGGAGGATTCAGCGGAGCGCACTTCGTCGGTTTCGCCACCAAGTTTGACCATTAACCCTGTTGATGATGTGCCCTCACCCAAGGCAGCCGCTAAGCCTTCAACTGTGGGTCGCTCGGTAATCAGGTACATCGGCACCCGGCGACCAATGATCTTTTCGATGCCGGTCAGAATGCTGACGGCTGCCAGGCTGTCGCCACCGACGTCAAAAAAATTGTCACCAATCGTCAGTTCGGGACGCTGCAGGACAATTTGCCACAGCCCAAGCAACTCAATTTCAAGCGTATTCTGCGGCGCTCGGGCAGCGGTCAATCTTGGCTGAAACGAGGGCATTGGCAATGCGAAATAGTCGATCTTGCCAGTACTGCTCCGCGGAAGATTTGGCAATATCTCGATGCCTCCAGGGATCATGTAACTGGGCAGCCGCAGTCGCAGCGTGCGCTGCAGATGTTCCGCGGTTTGACCGGTGGTCGCCGCAACCCAGGCGTGAATTTGCGGCTTGCCGTCACGCTCGATTAATTTGGCAGCAGATTGTGTAACGCCCTCAACACTGGACAAGGCAGCTTCGATCTCGCCGAGTTCGATCCGATACCCCCTGAGCTTAATTTGCCGGTCGTTTCGCCCAACAAAATTGAGGTTTCCGTCAATTGCAAGCCAGCCTCTGTCGCCTGTCTTGTACATTCTGCAGCCGGCCCTGTAAGGGTCATCTAGAAAGACGCTGGCGCTTAGGTCCGGTCGTTTGAGATATCCTTGCGCAACAGCGTCTCCGCCGATATAAATCTCTCCCAGAACACCAAAAGGGAGAAGGTTCCGGTCGGCGTCAAGCACGTAGATGCGCGTGTCGGAAATTGCTCTTCCAATCGGCAATACCCGGTATACAGGGCTGGGAACACACTCCCATGCGGTGGCAAAAATAGCCGTTTCAGTGGGACCATATACGTTGAATAGGCGGGCTTTCGTGATCGTCAGATAACGATTGGCCAGCTCAGGCGGCAACACCTCGCCGCCGCAGCACGCCACGCGCAGTTTGAGACCCTTCTGGCCAGCCGCGGAGTCCAGAAACCGGCTCAGTGTTGACGGCACAAATGCCATGATGGTCACGCCGTAGGTGGCGGCGAATTCTGCGAGCGATTCCGGAAGTACGCGCCCCGGCGGCGGCAGTGCCACGCTGGCGCCATGGGTGAGCGGCAGACACAACTCAATCAGCGACGGATCAAAGGTGATTTGGGTTGCTTGCGCAGCGCGATCCTGAGGGGTCACCTCGTAGGTGCGGGACAACCAGGCCAAACGACGCGACAAGGCGCCATGGTCAATCATGACCCCCTTGGGGCGCCCGGTTGAACCAGACGTGAAGAGCACGTACGCCAAATCTGTCGACAGCGGCGGCTCGGCCTCTTCATTTGAACCGTCCTGTGTGGCGAGAATATCCCAATCGACGATCACGGTGTGGCGGTGCAAATGGCCGAGGCGTTCCTGATCGTGTTCTTTCACAAGGAAGACACTGGCGTCGCTTTCTGCAAGAATTTCGGAAAGACGCGCCACTGGCGCATCGGGGTCGAGCGGCAAGAAAGCCGCACCCGCTTTAGCAATTGCGAGCAGCGAAACGACCATTTCCACTGAGCGCTCTATTGAAAAGGCGACTATTCTATTTTTCACCGAGCCAAATTGGTTTAAGCGCCGAACAAGCCCATTGGCGCGATTGCTCAAAGTGATGTAATCCAGGCTTTCTTGCCCCCAAACCAGCGCAAGCGCATGAGGTCGCAACGCAACCTGATGCTCGAATTGGACGATAAACGGCAAAGTCGGCTGGTTGTTTTCCAAGCCCAAGTGCAATTCTTCCAACAGCCTGCGTTGTTCCTGAGCAGGCACTATTTGCAGCTGTTCAATGGGCGCGTCAGGCGAGCGCATCATTGCGCCGGCCAACTCCCAAAGGCGTTCGGCCATCAACCTTGTTTCACCAGGCGCAAAGCAGTCCCTGCTCCCCTCAAGGACCAGTTCCACGTCCTCGCTTTCGTGAAACTCGCACAGCGTAACACCAAGCGGATAACGTGCCTTGCCCGAGAAAAGTTGGCGAGAATTACGCAACTCCGAGTGACCAAATTTCAGGGTGTAATCTTGTCGCTCAAACGAGAGGAGGATGTCAAATAGTCCATCACGGCCGGCCTGGATCGTTTCGAGACGCCGCCCAAGTTCGCTCAGCGGAAAGCGCGGGTGGCGCAACACGTTTCTCATCGTGGAAGCAATTGACGCCAACAATTCAGCGCCAGTCACGCCCTGCGGCAACTGGATCTCAACCGCCATGACGCCGACAAACATACCCATGGTGTTGCGAAACCGGCGCCCGCCACGGTTCAGGGACGGGATACCAACCACAATGTCCCGCCGCTGAGTGATCCGGGAGAAATAAATGGCAAGGGCTGCCAAAAATACGTTGAAAACCGTCGCTCCGTTCCTTTGCGCGAAACCAGCCAAGGCATCGTATCGCGCGCGCGCAATTTGCTTTACGACCAAATCGCAATCTGCAAGCCCGCCACGGCGCGCCTCGGGAAATCTGCGATCAATCAGTGGTACTGGCAATGACGGCAGATGGTTGAGCCAGAACTCGGAATCTCGCAAAAAAGCAGGAGAGTTTTTGTAGTCGTTTGAGTCCTTTATGAATGCCACGTAGGCTGGCGCAGTGGCAATGGGCTGTTTGTCGACAGGGCCAGGACCTGCCGCCAGGACGTTGTAAATTTCGCTCCATCGCTGCATCACCAGCGAAGTTCCCCAGCCGTCCATTACCAAATGGTGGAATTGAATGGTCAGCCCGTGCAAAGTGTCGCTGGCACGAAGTAGAGCGAAACGCCACGGAGGTGTTTTCCCGAGAACAAACGGTACGCGTATGCGTTCGTTCCACCAATCACGCATCAGGCGTTCCGGATCGCGGCTTTCGGCTACGTCAACTATTTCGAGCTCAGCCTTGAAGCTGCCTAAAAGAACCTGACTGCCGTCCAGCGCCGGTACCAGTCTTAACGCCTGATTCTCCTCGACAAGCTGGTTCAAGGCTGCTTTGAAAACATCCAGTTTGAATTCACCGTAAAGGTAGGCTCCTCCTCCGATGTTGAGGTGGGCGCTGTTGGGCCAGGCATTTTGATCCAGCCAAACCTCCCGCTGGCTGGTGGACATGCCTACAGCCGGATCAGGCGTTTGCACTGGTTCCGCACTGGGCTGGACAGTCACGCCTGGAGGTTCCATTCTTTGATGTTCTTCATGGCGTATTGGTACCCTACTTCGGCGATTTCGTCGGCTTTGCGATAACTCATCATTGAAAACTCAGCCACAGGCGGTTCCAGGTAGTGATCGGCTTGGGCGATGGCGCGGCCGCGTTGATTCAAGCCGCCGATGTGCCCCGCGCGATACAGAATGTCGGCTATGCCGGGTGACCGATGGGTCTGGGGGTAAAAGTGCCCCTTGAGCGTTTTCCAGGCAGACAATCGGGTCAGCGTTGGGTCTACCTCCATGGCATCCTGAACATCGACGTCGATTGCAATGACGGTTCCATTGCCGCGCCTCCTTTCAAGCGCTGTACCCAGACGCGAGCGCATCCCGTTCACGGGCACGTTTTCAAGAATTGCGCCATCGACCAACATGTCACCGTCAAGCAATACCGGTGGGAAAAGCCCTGCAGGTGAATTGCTCGCCAGGACGGCCCGCCAAATCAGTCCAGTGTCTTGAATTGTGGTTCGACCTTTCGTCAAATTGCAAGCAGACGCAAAAAACGGAATCCACTGACCGTCACAAGCAAGATCACCAAACATTCTTTCAAGATCCCGAGCCACTCGTTTGCCAGACACTAGAGAAATCACGGGTAACGTCGGCCATTCACCCCCCCGGGCAAATTCCCGGGTTTGCGCAATGATTTCCGGCAGCGCAATTCCGCACGCGAATTGGGCCGCAATGAGGGCGCCCATGCTATTTCCCCCGATCAGGTCAACGGCAACACCATTTTCACTCAACGCCTTCAATACGCCGACGTGTGCGAACCCTTTGGCGCCACCACCTCCCAGCACAACACCTACCGCCTTTCCAGTCAAAAACCTGGCTAGGCGAGCATAATCGCCCGACCGTTTGCTGCGCAAGTGGTAAACCCGTTCGAGCATTCGGCCTTTTCGCCAGGTCTTGGCATTGTCCGGCTTATCGGTGCCGTCCAAGTGCAAGATGGCCAAGTGCATTCGCTTCATCGAAAAATCGGGTTGCTCTTTTAGCCGGCGTTCGAGTTCGCTGGTGAATTCGCGGGTGCCCGCCTTCCCGACAAAAACCAGCTGGTCACACTGTCTGAAGGCGCGCAGCGACCATTCAGTCGGGCCTGACTGCGCCTCGTAAACGAGAAAGTCCGACTGTTCTTCGAGGGCATCCTGGTAGGCTGCAACGTCCTCAACGGATTGGACAAGGGGTTTCAAGCCGTTGTGGATTTCTCCGAGGTTGCCAGGCGGCTCAAGGAGATGTGTTCGACCCATCTTTGAAAATGCCTGGGCCAGACCAATTGCTACTTCGCCAGCGCCGGAATTTTCGTGCAAAGGCACCACAAGAAATGACTGCGCGTGGGTCCGCCTGGCGATTCCTTCAGTGTGCCGCAGGTGGTTGTTCACGGCTCGCACGACAACTTGATTGATGGGCAAAGGAAACCGATTGAGCAGCGCCTCAAAATCGAAACGGCTTAATGCAGCGAGGACGGAGTCGCGCAATGCAGTAACGTCTGCCGTCCTCGGTTGCCTCAAAATCAGCCCGGACTCGCCAAAACTCATGCCCGGGCGAATCTCGTTGTAAAGGAGCACCTGGCCGTTGGCGTCACGCCGTGAAACTCGCAAACCACCGCTAACCAGGAACAATATTTCGCTTGATGCTTCTCGCTCCCGAAAGACCCTGTGCCCCCCTTGGATGTGTTTAATTTTCAGGACGTCAGCCAAGGCTTCGATGACGACGCGATCAAGCTTGCCAAAAACCGGACTTGCAAGCAATACTTCAATTATTTTGGACCGTGATACGGATTCAATCACCATAACGCGAGTCTAAGGCACTCAATCGACGAGGAAGCGTGTTGCGTTGTCCATGTCGTCGTGGGTCGTGCCGGCCTCAAGGGCGGCCACAAATTTCCGCCAGACCAGATCAGGCTCGGCGAGTTTGAATCCGTAGAAGCCAACGTCCTTTTTGGCTGCCACCGCCAAGGCTCGCACCCTGGATTGCTCATTGGGCCCGAGGCGAATTACGGCGTTGCCCCAAACCTGAGATGGCAACGGGCTTCTTGCGTGCGCGAGAAAACCATGAAGCGAACAATCAACCACGTTGATTTCAACGGATTCACGTTGTCCGCCAAGCTCGACGTCAAAAATGCCCGAACATTTGAAAGAATACCTCGCGTGTTGGCGCGCCGCCCTTGCAGGATCGCCATCAGCAATACCGGCTGGCAAATATTGCGCATACTTCGGAAGGTTGTAGATCGAATACAAGAGTGCTTTTTCGTTACTCTCCAAATTGTTGAACATTTTTGTGCGCTGATTGAAAAAGTAGTTCAGGAGTTCTGGCGTCATGACCGGATCGTTTGTTGTATAAAAGCGCCGTCCGGGAATGACAATGTTGGGCAGTTTGAGCTTGATGAAATAGTTGTACAGGTTTTTTCCCGGCTTCTTCTTGCCGTAGGCGCGTTTAAGTTGCAGCCGGGCTTCGCGCAGGTCAAGTGACGCACCAACTGCTGGGGCGCCATTCGCAAAATCGTAGTTTCGAACGTGATTTTCAGTGAGCCGCTGAAAGAACAGCAACGATTCGTACAATTCAATCCGGTTGGGATTGACCGCTATCACCAAATGACGGGTGTCAAAAAAAGTTGTGCAGTAGTCGTACATGAACTTCATCAAGGGGAACAGGATTGCGCCCCCGGTTTTTCGGAACTTGGGATGCACGGCCAGAGCTGACACCTCGGCGATTTTGCCTTTTCGCGCGCGCACTTTGCTCAGGTCAAAAATCGACTGCAACGGAAATCCGAACACGCTTTCCCGGATCAATGACAGCGTGCCAACCACTTCGTCGTCAAACTTGGCACATAAGGTAGTGGTGGTGGGCAAGGCATGGTAAATCGTCACGCGCATGCCTGATGGGTCCGGCTTCATGAAACCACTGTCGACGTAGGCGTCATGCAACAGCCTGAAACAGGCTTCCAACTCCTCCTTGGTCTCGGCGATTTTCAGGACCAGGCGGGGATCGGGGTTCGAATCGCAATCGGCAAAGGAGCGGAAGATCGCGAAACGGATGGGCCTTGGAAAAAACGAAAACGCCTTGCGCAAACCTTGGTGAAAAGTCTTTCTTGCGGTTGAAGCGAGCGAGTTTTTCATTTCCCCGACGAATCAGCGCTAACGGCCGTATTTGTCCTCAAAGCGGACAATGTCGTCTTCTCCGAGGTAGGAGCCCGATTGGACTTCGATCATTTCCAGGGGCACATGGCCCGGGTTTTCCAGGCGGTGTTTGGTTCCCAGGGGGATGAAGGTGGACTGATTTTCTGACACCAAAAACGTCTCATCGCCACGGGTGACTTTCGCCGTGCCGCTGACGACAATCCAATGTTCTGCGCGATGGTGGTGCATTTGCAAGGACAAAATCCCTTTGGGTTTGACGACGATGCGTTTGACCTGGAACCGCTCACCTGCGTCTACGCCATCGTACCAGCCCCAAGGGCGAAACACTTTGCGATGGACCTGGCTCTCGGGCCGATTGTCTTGTTTGAGGCGTTCGACAATGGCCTTGACGTCTTGCGTTTTCGATTTGTGGGCCACCAGGACTGCGTCCGCGGTTTCAACAACTATCAAGTCACTGACACCGACACAGGCCACCAGGCGGCTGCCAGAAAGCGCCAAAGTATTGGCACAGTCTTGCAAAATGGCGTCACCCTGTAAAACGTTGCCGCTTTGGTCTTTGGGCAAGACCTGCCAAAGTGCATCCCATGAACCCACATCGGACCAACCGGCTGAGAGCGGGATGACCACACCATCCGGCAGCTCCAAATTGGACGCTGGGTCACCTGCCAGGCGCTCCATCACGGCATAGTCAATGGAGTCGCTGGGGCAGCCGGAAAAATGAGCCG
>JANNYX010000138.1:0-3066 GCA_031410295.1 Rhodoferax sp. | reverse complement strand
CCGATCACGATGGCCGTGATGCTGTCGCCCGGAATGCCGAACACCAGCGCCGGAATCCAGGCGCCAGCCAGGGCGCTGTTGTTGGCTGAGCCGCTTTCCACAATGCCCTCCACGTGCCCGGTGCCGAATTTTTCGGGCTCTTTGCTGAATTTTTTGCTCATGGCATAAGACATCCAGGCGGCGATGTCGGCCCCCGCGCCCGGCAAAGCCCCTACCGCCGTGCCCAGGGCGCTGCCACGCAATATCTGCACCGGGTATTTTTTGGCCAGCGCCCACTGGCCCTTGAGCACGTTGCCCACCTGCTCGACCACCAGCTCTGCCGGGGGTGCGGTGTCCACCACAAACCGGATGATTTCCGAGATGGCGAACATGCCGATCATCATCGAGATCATGCCGATGCCACCCATCATTTCCACATTGCCGAAGGTGAAGCGCGGGTGGCCGGCCGGGTTGCCCAGGCCGACACAGGCGATGAGCAGCCCAAGGAACAGGGTGATCAGGCCCTTGACGGGTTTGTCGGAGGTGATGAAGACGGCGCAGGTCAGGCCTAAGAGCACCAGCCAGAAATATTCAAACGAGCTAAAGCGCGTGGCGAACTCGGCCAAGGCCGGTGCCGCGACGATCAACACCACCGTGCCAAACAAGCCGCCCACGGCAGAAAACACCAGCCCGGCGCCCAGGGCCATTTCGGCCTGGCCTTTTTTGGTCATGGCGAAGGCTTCGTCGGTGTAGGCGGCGCTGGCGGGCGTGCCGGGGATGCGCAAAAGGCAGCCCGGGATATCCCCGGAAAAAATCGCCATGGCGGTGGCAGTGACGATGGCCGCAATGGCAGGAATCGGCGCCATGAAAAACGTGACCGGAACCAGCAACGCCGTGGCCATAGTCGCCGTCAAGCCGGGCACCGCGCCGACAAACAGGCCATACAGCGACGCCAGCACCATCACCAAAATGGTGTAGGGCTCAAACACCATCGAAAACGCTTGGGCAACGGCTGTCAACATCGGGATTTACCAGGAATAGTTTTGCAGGATGCCCCACGGCAAGGGCACTCGCAGCAGTTTGTAGAAAGCGAAATGGATCACCAAGGTGGCAATGACGGCTATCAGCAATGTTTTGGGCAACGACACCTGCAAAACGCTGAACAGGACCGACAGAATCAGCGTGGAACAAATCAAAAACCCGAGAAACTGTGACGCCAGCATGTAAAACAACACCGAGCCGATCAACACCGCAAAGGCCAGCAAATGGCGCTTTGACCTCACCCAGTCTTGCGGCTCAAACCAGGCCTGTGTAGCGCGGTTTTTCCAGCCGTTGAGAACCAGAATCACGCCGCCGACACACAGGCCAACGGCGATCAACCCCGGAAAGATAGCCGGGCCGACAGACTGACCCGGGATTTTGGGATAACCCTGCACGATCACCAGAACGGCCACGCCCAGGGCCAACAGCAGCAGCCCGAAAACCGCGTCGTTCAGCTTCACTTGGCGATGCCAACGGCCTTCATCGTCGCGCCGAGTTCCATGTCCGACTTGGCCATGAATTTTGCGAAGTCGTCCGGCGCCGCGTAGATCACGCCATAGCCCTGCTTGGCCATGAATTCGGTGTACTCCTTGCTGGCCGCGACCTTCTTGATGCCTTCTGCGAGTTTGTCGCGTGCCTCAGCCGGAATGCCCTTGGGTGCAACCAGGCCGCGCCAGGCGGCCATGGTCCAGTCGCTGCCCAGCGCCGCCTTGAGTGTTGGCACATTCGGGTAAAGCGATGCGGGTGTCGGGTTCATCACGGCCAGGCTGCGCACCTTGCCGGCGTCAATCAATGAACGCGCTTCGGGCAACGAAGTAGGCGCCACATCCACCCCACCGGCCACCAGGTCTTGCAAGCCGGGCGCAGCGCCGTTGCTGGGCACCCAGGGCAAAGCTGCCGGGTCGATCTTCTGGTCGCGCAGCAAACCGGCAATCGCCAGGTGCCAGATACCGCCCTGCCCGGTGCCGGAAGCCTTTAGTTTGCCGGGGTTGGCCTTGACGGCGGCGAGCACGTCCTGTACGGTTTTGTAGGGCGAATCAGCGCGCACTTGCAGGCCGGCCGGGTCGGCGTTCACCAGGCCCAGCGGCGTGTAGGAAGTGCCCGTCAATTCAGTCAGCCCCTGCCAGTGCATCATGCCGATCTCGACGGTGGCCATGCCGATGGTGTAACCGTCCGGCACGGCGTTGGCAATGGCCGAATGGCCAACCACGCCACTGCCGCCGGTGCGGTTCACCACCGTGACCGGCTGGCCCAAGTCTTTCTCTAGCAGTGAACCGATGATGCGCGCCGTGGCGTCCGTGCCGCCTCCGGCGCCCCAGGGCACGATGAGTGTGATCGGGCGGTTCGGGTAGTTTTGCGCGAACGCGGGCGACGCGCTGATACAGAGCATCGCGCCCAAGATGGCGGCAGAGGCGACGGTGCTGAATTGGCGGCGTGAAGTCATGGGATCTCCAAATCGTGGGGTGATGATGAGGCCGGTTGACCGGTAAAACCAGCGTAACCCAGGCGGGCTTGCGCTGCATTAGGGTGAACCATAATATCGTATGATGATTGAAGACTTCCTCCTTTTTCGAACAGCTCCGATACCATACAGATCACGCAGATCAACGGAGCCAGCACCATGACCTCACCTCTCGAAAGCCCCTCCCCCATGTACCAAGCCAATCTGATGGGCGGCCAGCGCATTCTGGTCACCGGCGGCGGCACGGGCCTGGGTCAATCAATGGCTGAACACTTCTTGAGCCTGGGCGCGGACGTCGCCATATGTGGCCGGCGCAAACAGGTCTGTGACGCCACCGCCGACGCCTGGCGGGAGAAGTTTCCGAAGCGCCGCATCGACACCTTCGGGGTGGACATCCGCATCGCCGCTGCCGTCGAAGAAATGGTTGAATCCCTGTGGGAAAGCGGCGGCTTGACAGGCCTGGTCAACAACGCCGCCGGCAACTTCATCGCACCCACCGAATCACTCTCGCCACGCGGTTTCGACGCCATTGCAGGCATCGTCTTTCACGGCAGTTTTTACGTGACACAAGCCATCGGCAAACG
>JANNYX010000137.1:0-4918 GCA_031410295.1 Rhodoferax sp. | reverse complement strand
GCCCCCACGCTTGTCACTGCGTGTACTGCGCTGCCCCCCGAGGGGGCGCATTTTCGCTTGGGGCGGCCCAGCGCGAAAACATTGCCCCCACGCTTGTCACTGCGTGTACTGCGCTGCCCCCCGAGGGGGCGCATTTTCGCTTGGGGCGGCCCAGCGCGAAACCATGATTGATATTTTCCATGGCTAATACACTCGCCAACCAGCTGGTCGTCGCCATTGCGTCGCGGGCCTTGTTCGATTTTGAAGAGGAAAACAAGGTGTTCGAGCAGGGCGATGACCGCGCCTACATGAACCTTCAACTGGAACGTTTGGAGCAGGCGGCCAAACCGGGCGTGGCGCATTCGCTGGTGAAAAAGCTGCTGGCCTTCAACACCGGTGCAGCCGGTCAAAAACGCGTGGAAGTAGTCATCCTTTCGCGCAACGATCCGGTCTCGGGACTGCGTGTCTTTAATTCCGCCCAAGCCAGCAAACTGGTGATCGAGCGCGGCGTCTTCACCAAGGGCCGCGAACCCTACAAATACCTGCGCCCGCTGCGCGCCAATCTGTTCCTTTCGGCGAACCCGGGCGACGTGCGGGCGGCGCTGAACGCCGGTTTTGCCGCCGCCACCGTGCACACCGGATCGGCGCGCGCGGGCGGCTCGTATCCCAATGAAGTGCGCATCGCATTCGACGGCGATGCGGTGTTGTTCTCTGACGAAGCCGAGCAGGTCTACCAGCGCGGCGGCCTGCAGGCGTTTCACAGCCATGAAAAACGCCGAGCCAGCAAGCCGCTGCCGGATGGGCCATTCAAACCTTTGCTGGCGGCCCTGCACGCTTTGCAACAGGCCAACGAACCACACATGCGCATTCGCACTGCATTGGTCACTGCGCGCAGCGCGCCGGCCCATGAACGCGCCATCCGGACCCTGATGGACTGGCATATTGAAGTGGACGAAGCGATGTTCCTCGGCGGCCTTGCCAAGGGCGAATTTCTGCGCGAATTCGAGCCTGATTTTTTCTTTGACGACCAGGCCGGGCACATTGAATCGGCTGCGCAACACGTGCCTTCAGGGCATGTGGCCAGCGGAGTTTCGAATCCGGCGCCCTGATTCCATTTCCAAATCAATCGTGCAGGTCGTTGCGGCTCCTAGTCGATGCTTGCGCACTGCCTTCGTCGCCACGCCTACTTCACAAGTGATTTAGAAATGGAATGAGTTAGGTGTAACGTTTGCTGCGCAGGTTGACGCGCATCTCCTGCAAGAGAGGTTGCAGCTTTTCACTGCCAATGCGCAAGGCGACACAAGTGGTCAAAACGTCGATCACCATCAGATGCAACAGCCGCGACACCATCGGGCTGTAGCGGTCATAACCTTCCGGGTGATCGGCCGCAAGGTGAATGTGCCCACTGGACGCCAAGGGTGAACCGCTGGCCGTGATGGTGATAGTGGTGGCGCCATTTTTTCTCGCGATGTCGCAGGCGTCCATCAGGTCACGCGTACGCCCGGAGTTGGAGATCACCACCACGCAGTCGCCAGGCCGCAGAATTGACGCACTCATCACCTGCATGTGGCCGTCGCTGTAGGCAATGGCGTTGACGCCAAGGCGGAAGAACTTGTGCTGAGCGTCCTGCGCGACGATGCCGGAATTGCCGACACCAAAAAACTCGATTCGCCGGCCCTTGCGGTAGGTGTCCAGAATGGCATCGGCGGCTTTTTCAATGGCCGAGGTGCTGGCGTCATTGCGGTATTTGAGAAAGGCCGCCACCGTGTTGTCGATCACCTTGACCAGCACGTCACCGGTTTTGTCGTCTGCGTCAACGCTTCGGTGGATGAAGGGCACGCCCTCGCTGACCGAGCCGGCCAGCTTGCGTTTGAAATCGGTCAGGCCGTCATAACCCATGCTGCGACAAAAACGCACCACAGTCGGTTTGCTGACGTGCGAACGAAAAGCCAGCTCGCTGACCGGAAGGTTGGTGAAGGCCCTGGGATCCGCCAGCACCAGCTTGCCAACGCGCTGCTCCGCAGGCGCGAGAGAACTCAATGACGCGCGAATTCTGTCGAGCATGGTTCAGTCACAAGAAAACCCGGCCCCCTCAGCGGGCAGGGAGCCACACGCAGTGGGCGATCGTGGGGGACCACAATTTTCCGAAGGGCCGCCCCGAGAAAAATTAGCCCCCTTGGGGGGCAGCGACCCGCGAAGCGGTGGAGCGTGGGGGCCATTTGTTTTAGGCTTCCTCGCTCCAGCAATACCCATCCCGGGCGATCATGGCGCTGGACGCGCTGGGGCCCCAGGTGCCCGACGCGTACAAGCGCGGCCCCTGGGCGTCGGCGGCCCAGTAGTCAAGAATTGGTTCAACCCAGCGCCAGGCTTCTTCCTGTTCGTCGGCCCGGACAAACAGATTCAGCCGTCCATCGATCACGTCCAGCAGCAGGCGTTCGTAGGCGCCGACGCGGTTGGCGCCAAAGCGTTTGTCAAAATCCAGATCAAGCTGCACCGGTGCCAAGGCGTTGGAATTGCGGCGGTTATCTTGCCCTTGCGCCAACAAATGCAACTCCAGGCCGTCTTTAGGCTGCAGGTTGATGACCAGCGAATTCACAGCGTTGCCCGGAAAGTTGAAGATGGCGTGCGGCGCCGGCCGAAAGTTCACCTCAATGTGCGCGTCACGCCCGGCCAGACGTTTGCCGGTGCGGATGTAAAACGGCACACCGGCCCAGCGCCAGTTGGAAATTTCAGTGCGCAGCGCGACAAAAGTTTCGGTATTGCTGCGTGGCGCTACACCGTCTTCGTCGCGATAAGCTGCCACCGCCGCACCGCTCACCGTGCCATTGGAGTATTGACCGCGAATCACGTCTTGCTTGAGCGTTTCCGCCGTCCAGGGCCTGAGCGAGCGCAGGACCTTGAGTTTTTCATCCCGAATGGCGTCGGCGTGCGAATTGATGGGCGGCTCCATCGCAATGGCGCACAACAGTTGAAGGGCGTGGTTTTGCACCATGTCGCGCAAGGCGCCGGTGTTTTCGTAAAAGGCGCCGCGTTTTTCCACGCCCAGTTCTTCGCCAATGGTGATCTGGATGTTGGCAATGTGCTCGCGCCGCCAAAGTGGCTCAAAAAGCGCATTGCCAAAACGCAGCGCAAACAGGTTCTGCACGGCTGGTTTGCCCAGATAGTGGTCAATGCGGAAGATCTGTTTTTCGCTGAAGAGTGAGCGAACCGTCTGGTTGATGGCGCGGTTTGACGTCAGGTCATGGCCCAGGGGTTTTTCCAGCACAACCCGAACGTTGGCGGCATTCATGCCAGCTCCTGCCAATTGCTCGCAGACGGTGGTGAACAGGGCCGGCGCAGTGGCAACGTACATCACCACAGTTTCGGCGTTGCGTGTTTTCAGCAGGGTGGCGAGGCTGGCATAGTCGTCCGGCCGGGAGAGGTCCATGCGCAGGAAATCCAGCAACGCGGCGAAGCGGGTGAATTCCTCGGCGCTGGGTCGTTTTTCCAGGTCGACCTCATCAAAACGGGCCTTGATGCGGGCGCGGTATTGGTCTGCGTTCAAGCCCTCGCGCCCGATGCCAATGATGCGGCCGCCCGAAGGCAAGGTGCCGTGCCGGAACGCTTGAAAGAGAGCCGGCATGAGTTTGCGCCAGGCGAGGTCGCCCGTGCCACCGAAAAGTACCAGATCAAAGCTCATGATTTCAAAAATAGAGTCTGAAGACGACCGACAATGTAACTTAGTTTCATAAAAAAGTCAGCACTTGGCGGAAAAGTTTTCCGTACACCTTGGATTGGCGGGTTTAAATTTACCCGCGTTTTCCCTAATGATGCCCATTCAGAATATTTTTATACTCGATTTGTTGTCGAATGCCCCGTAATTCAATTACTACAATAAGAACGCCCATGTTCCGAACTGCCCGAATTGCATTCGCCTTTGCCGCTTGCATGGGTCTGGCGCTGCCAAGCTGGGGTCAACAAGTCAGCATGATCTGTTCCACGCAAGCGGAGCATTGCAGCTTGGTCGCCACGGTGTTTGCCCGCTCCTCGGGCATCAAGGTCAGTTTTGTGCACAAGGGCTCGGGTGAAGCCCAGGCCCAACTCAACGCCGAACGCGCCAACCCAAAGACCGACATCTGGTTCGGCGGCACTGGCGACCCGCACCTGCAGGCCGCGGAAAACGGGCTCACACTGGAATACAAGTCGCCATCGTTGCCGCTCCTGCATGACTGGGCGCAGCAGCAAGCCCGTGCGTCGGGTTATAAAACTGTGGGCATTTATTCGGGGCCACTGGGCATCAGCTGGAACACGGAACAACTGGCCAAGCGCCAATGGCCCGCACCGAAGTGCTGGAAGGACCTGCTCAACCCGGTGTACAAGGGTGAGATCCAGGCGCCGAACCCCAACACCTCAGGCACCGCTTACACCCAAATTGCCACGCTGGTGCAACTGATGGGTGAAGACAAGGCGTTTGAATACCTCAAAGCCCTGCATAAAAATATCAGCCAGTACACCCGTTCTGGCGCCGCCCCGGTGAAAAATGCGGCGCGCGGCGAAACGGTGATCGGCCTGGCGTTTGCGCATGAAGCGCCCGTCGAAGCGGCCAGCGGCTTCCCGGTGGTGGCGGTTTTCCCCTGCGAAGGCACCGGCGCCGAGATTGGCTCGATGAGCCTCATCAAAGGCAGTCGCAACCTGGAAGCGGCGAAAAAATTTTATGAATTCGCATTGACGCCCGCCGCGCAGGAATTGGGTGTGGCCGCCAAGCAGTTTCAGATTCCTTCGAACAAGGCGGCCAGGCTCGATGAGCGCATGCCGGACGTGAAAAAAGCCAGATTGATCAACTACGACTACGTGAAATATGGCAGCAGCGCCGAGCGCAAACGTTTGATCGAGCGCTGGGAAAAAGAGATCAACGGCAGCCCGAAATCCTGACCGATTCGACAACGACAACGACAACCGC
>JANNYX010000136.1:0-1836 GCA_031410295.1 Rhodoferax sp. | reverse complement strand
GGCAACAGTGCCCTGCGAGCCTTCGCAGCGCGGCATCCCTAAGCTGATGACGCTTTGCAAGGCTGGCGGCGAGTGATTGAAAAAAACCGGTTTGGCAATTGGGCTGATCTCAAGGCGGCGTTCAATGCGGTAGACAAAGTTGGCGAGTTGACAGTGTTTGACATCGGCGGCAATAAATACCGGCTGATCGCCTACATCCGGTTTGAGCGGCAGATCGTCTACATCAAAGCGGTGTTGACGCACCGCGACTATGACAAAGGAGCCTGGAAACCATGAACGCACACACCGAAATCAAACACCTGCTGCCCGCCTGGGAGGCATTTCGCAACGCGACCGACATCGCCCCGATCCGCGACGAGGCGCATTACCGGCGCATGGCGGCCGTGCTGGAAACCTTGTTGGACGAATCTGGCGGCGATGAGGGCCACCCTGCGATGGGTCTGGTCGATATCGTGGGCGATCTGATTGCCGACTACGAGGCCGAGCACCACACGATCCCCGAGGCAACCGGCCTGCAAGCGCTGCAATTCTTGATGGCCCAGCATGGCTTGAAACAATCCGACTTGCCCGAGATTGGCAGCCAGGGCGTGGTGTCTGAAGTGCTGGCGGGCAAACGGGAGCTGAACATCCGCCAGGTGCGGGCTTTGAGCGAACGGTTTGCGGTGTCGGCGACGACTTTTGTTTGAGCGGCTTGGAGCGACGTGAGGTGTTGGGCAGCTAATCAAACCGCCCGTGCAAATACCACGCCCCTGAGTCCGCACTCAAGCCCACACCCGAGCTCGTTGGCAAACCCGCTTTTGCCCCCAGCGGGCCACCCAGCCGCTCCCGAAACACCCACAACAACCCGGCCTCTTCACTCTGGGCGATGACGTAGTCGCGCAGGGCAGGCGCGTCAAACCAACCAGTCTCCAGCCGCTGTGGCCCGGCCACGAGCGTGAGCGGCCCCTGGTAATGTGGCACGCCTTGCAGCACGGCCAGCGCCAGCGGTTGCTGCAACAGCCAGGTGGGGCACAGTGCGTCGGGTTGGAACTGGGGGTTGGGTCGAGATTTGAAGGTGGAAGGTTTGGGGGTGGAATTTTTGATTAATCTGTTTTTATCAATGCCTATTGATTTTGAATCGATATAGGTCGTCAGATAACTTACATTATTTGCTATTAATTTTGTGTATATTTTTGATTTATTTTTATCTATTTTATCAATTGAAATCCATTTTTGACGGAATTCTGGGCGGTGGTCCGCCCGGGTTTGCAACTGCAACACGTTGTGTGCACCGAGCCGCGCGCTCAAACGCTCGATCATCTGGTGCAGGCTGTCACCTTTTTGCGCTTCTTCGAGCAGCAAACTGGCGCTTTGGGTGGCCAGCGGCTCGGTCTCCAGTGTGCAGAGGTTCAGGTAAAGCACGGGCGCGGGCAGCGTGAGCCGCGCCAGGTTTTCCCCCAGGAGGCGCTGCAGGTGGCTGATGTCTTGCGTCGGCAGGGCGGTGCGCAGGCGCAGCTGGCCCTGAGTCGCGGTGTTGCGCCGCGCGTCCATGGCCCAGCCAAATTCCAGCGCGGCCACACCGACGTTGCGCAATTGCAGCCAGAGTTGCAGTTGTTTGAACAGCCGCTGCGCGCCAAACATCAGCGCCGGCGCGGTTTCCACCTGGGCGTGCAGCTCGATCTTCGCCTCGAACACCTCGGGCAAGGTAAGCCAGGGGTAGATTTCCGGCTTCAAGCCGTAAGCGCGGTCCAGCGCGTCGAGCAAGTCCGCGCCAAAACGCCGCACCACCCCACCGCGCGGCAAGGCACGCAGCTCGCCCCAGGTGTTGCAGCCGATGCGCGCCAGGGTGGCCAGGTG